>NZ_JBEOPN010000010.1:0-143767 GCF_040310085.1 Shewanella sp. S1-58-MNA-CIBAN-0166
TATCCACGCTCAGTGCTCTATATACCTAGCCGTTATCCACTTAAATATAAACAGTAATGCTTATCCGAATAGCATTAATCAGAAATGATGGGGCTTTTTAATAATTTTATACTCAAGGTTTATATGAGTAATATGTCGATGAACCCACCGAAGCGGGTGAGGGTAAGTTATTGAAAAATTGATTTAAATGGTTTGAAGACTTTGTAAGCTTGTTGGTAAGTTGCCGGGTGTCAGTAATAAAGACAACGTTCTAACATTAAATTATCGATACCTCACACCACTAGACCCCCCCAGTCTGAAGTTTTACAAACTACAATATTTATGCAGTGGTATTGTGACTCCGACAGGTTAAAAATGCATTTACATAAATAAGGCAGATTCATTTTTATAATATTAACACTTCGGTCAGCAAATTGTTATGTAACGGAATTTACAAAATAGAGCAATTTTTATAGGTAGTGACGATGATCAAATTTTTGGTTGCTCATGCTAGGAATTAATTTATGACAAAGATACTCAAAATAGGCATCGTTGGTTACGGCTATGCCGCAAAAACGTTTCATGCACCATTGATTAAGGCTGTATCGGGCCTACAACTCGCCGCAATATCCTCCAGCAATCCGGCAAAGGTGCATATAGATCAACCTGATTTGGCTGTGTTCTCATCCCCCGAAGAGTTATTTTCCTGCGCTGATATAGATTTGGTGGTTATTCCAACTCCCAATGATACGCATTTTCCTCTTGCGGCAGCGGCTCTAGCAGCCGGTAAGCACGTAGTTTTGGATAAGCCATTCACTCTCACTACTAGTGAAGGTAAGGAGCTTATTAAACTCGCTCATCAATATGATCGGCTGCTATCAGTATTTCATAATCGCCGTTGGGATTCCGATTTTTTGACGTTACAGAAGGTGTTGCGCGAAGGTTCACTAGGCCGTGTGACACATTTTGAATCACACTTTGACCGCTATAGGCCTGAAGTTCAAACGCGCTGGCGTGAGTCGGCTGCTCTAGGCGGAGGTTTGTGGTTTGACTTGGGATCGCATTTACTCGATCAGGCACTGCAGTTGTTTGGTACACCAAATACAATGTGGTTAGACCTGGCTCAACAACGTGATGGAGCAGTCGCAGATGACTGGTTTCATGCCGTGCTGGGATATGACGAAATGCGGGTAATTCTTCATGGTAGTGCATTGGTTGCTAACCCTGGCCCACGTATGACCGTGCATGGCACTAGTGGCAGCTTTACTAAGTTTGGTCTTGATACGCAGGAGAATGCGCTTAAGTCAGGTCAGCAGCCTGGAACTCAGGGGTGGGGAAACGATCCACTTTCTTGCAAATTATCGCTGAAACACAAAGACGCGATTATCGAGCAAGACATCATAACGACACCAGGCAATTACCAAGCATATTATGAAGGCATTCGCGATGCGATTTGTCTTCGCAGCCCAAATCCAGTAACGGCAGAGCAGGCCCTTTTGGTCATGAGACTTATTGGACTCGGCATTGCCAGTGCTGAAGAAGGTCGTAAGTTGAAAGTGTTTGATCTCTGAGTATACGCACTAAATTTTTATATTATTTTCGAGCAAGAATACTTGCTCGATTATAAATTAACTTATGTTGTGTAGTGGATATAAAAATCGTTAACTTGTTGTTTACCTTTTCTGCTACACACTCTGTGAGATATATCTCACAAAGTGTGTGAGCCGAATCACCTTATTACGGGTTAATATTTCTCCTGAATATTTAAGTTATTGATTGTAAAGTTTATTTAATTTTGTGTTATCTGTGAGGTATTTTAATCATTTAGAGGTACCTGTTTACGTAGAGGTAAATGAATTATTATTTATCTCGTTCCTAGGACGGGAACATTACAAGGTAGTAAAGAGGTCTTGGAAGACCATGAGTATATGGAAATAACGGACGGTATTGAGTTTCAGGATGAAACGTTAAACTTGCTCAATGGACGCAATAGCGGATTAAGCGAGTTTTATAACATTATCAGGATGATAGTGCGCAATGGATGCAAGATTCTACGCAAATGATTTGCGACAGGATACGTTAAGAATTTCATGGATGATATAAGGACACGCTCAGGATGGAGCAGGCTCGGTAAAAGGATAATCGAGTAAGATGGAAAGTACTTAATTGTACAAGGAACATCAAGGATTGAACAAGGATAGAGCAGGAAGCAAGTGATACGCATGGATGGTGCAGGGAGCACATTTATAGCTGGAAAGCTTAACAAGAGATCAAGAGGCCGCGACAGTTACTGTCGCGGCCTTTCTTTTGGTTTTTTTCAGAGCTATGGAACTTTGTAGTGATATGTTGTCCAATTGTAAAGTGCCTATGTGTAGGGTTTGAGTACCTCATTTAAGTACACAACATCTAACTCACCATTGTATAAGGAGATAGCATGAAAGGGTTTAAAGTTGCACTATTGGTAGGTTTTTCATTCGTTTGCTATAACGCCAATGCAGCCGTGAGCGAAGAACAACAACAATGGGTTGAGCAAGCGTTCAGCGATCTTAATAGTAATAATGACGGTACCAAGGTGCTTTGGCAGTATTCACAGCAAACAGTGATGCCAGACATGACACGTATTGAACAATTCAATGCATCTTTAACTGAAACTGAACGTTGGAGTTTGGTGTCTGAAAATGGTGATACTCCTGGTAAAAAGCGCTTAACTGAATACCGAGAACGTCAACAAGATCTGCATGAAGATAAAGACGAAACTAGCTATGAATTAGCGTTTTCTGATTTAATTGATTTGTCGACATTGGTTTTTGTCGGTGAGGATGACAATAATATGTCATTTACGTTTACACCCAATATTGATGAGCTAGACAATAACGTATTAGCAGGCGTGCTTTATTTGGATAAAACATCCAAGCATTTACGTAAAATTCTCATCAAAAATACTGACGAGTTAAATCCTGCGTTTTCAGTTACGTTAACTAAATTTGAATTAGAGTTAAGTTTTGATGTGTTTGAGGGATTAGTGATGCCAGCTCATACATCAACCACTATAATGGGTACAGCGGCAATTTTTAAGTCACTCGACAGTGTTCAAACTGTTACCTACAGCGATTATAAAATCCTCAACAATCCACAAACTTAATTGCATTTTATGGCAATAAAAAACGCTATTTTTTTGAAAAATAGCGTTTTTTTTGATTCAACATCGACTAATAAATAATGATATTAGTGGCATTTACCAGAATCACAGCTTTTACTGCTGCCACAACTGCCAAATTTACCGCTCGCCATTGGTGCATCCATCCATTCTGGTTCAGGGAAAATTGGCCATTCAATTTTTTTGGCTCGATTACCATGCATTAAAATATGGCCGCGATATTGGTTAATACCATCGGTGCTAAACTCGAACATGAATGTTGCTTTCCAACAAATGCCAGTACTGCCACCAATACTTGGACGGGCTGATTCCATTGCAATAGCCAGTAGTTGTACGTTTTGCTTTTTACAGGCTTGCTCTGTAATCGTTCGGCTTAATTCTGCCATTTGTCGAAGTTGCCAAAAAAAAGCAGCAACGACAACTAAAGCAACAATTAATAAAAAATCAGTCATCATAGGCTGGTAGCTCTAAATAATCCGCCAATTGCGGTTGCTAATTGAACGCTTCTGTCTGGATGCCTTAAGTCGGCTAATAATCCAGAACGTAAGCTGGGTATTGCCACGATATCAGCAAATACTTGATTAAAGAAGTGCTGAGGCTGTTTTGCTAGCGCTTCTAAATAGTGTTTACGAGTGGCATCATCTTTTAACGCTAACCAGTTACGTGCTGCAATTGTTATTAGCGTGTTGTCGTCTAAATGTTGTTGTTCATTGAGCTGGTTAATGGCTGTCGTACTGTATTGAACATCAGATGCTAATGCCGCTAAATACATTACTTTTATATGGTCTTCAGCTTGTTCTAATTGATTAAATAAGTACTCTGCAAGGCGTTTATCAATATTAATGTGTTCTAAGCATTGGCAAAGGGCGGCTTGCACTTCAATAGGTGCATTATCAAGTGCATTTATAATGTCATCAAGATGGTTGAATTGATGTGCGCGAACGCAAATATCGGCTAAACCTTGTAAACCCAGTTGTGGCCATGTGTTTTGCGCTGCTTGGCCAGACAAATACTGTGCCGCAAATTCATATTGGCTCGATGCGGGTTGATCAAGCTGAAGTCTGACCAATGCATTAAATAACGCCAGTTTGTGCTGATTAGGCTTAAAGCTGAAAGGATGATTGGCTAATTGTTCTTGCTGTACATCGGTTAATGCTTGGGTTGGATTACGACCTAGGGCTTCTAAAATCATTTTAATAAACTGAGTTCGAGGCGCAGGTGATAATAAACCTTGCTCATCTAGAGGTAACTTTACAAACCAAATATAAGGTAATTGTTCTTGTTGCCAAAATACGATAGCAAACTGTGCATGGCCTTGAATAGGATAAGGATACGGTGCCAGTAAAGAATCAATTTGCTGAAAAGCTAACATATCGATATGTTGCACTCGGCGACCTAAATCGTATATTTGGAATTGTGTATTTGCGGTCGTCAGAAACTGGCTTAAGGTGGTTATCTCGGTCATGGGGTCGTCACTAAATCAAAGAAGTTGGATGGGTATTCAATGGGCTAAATGATATCATACTCCGACTTAGCCTTTATGTTGTCGTTCATTTTTATGCTTTATTTAGCCAGCCAAAATTATTTAGTTAAATTAGAACAATTGCTTAAGGAATTTCAGCTATGGTCTGATATCTCACCTCCTGCATCTGTTATGGCGAGTACTGCACCTTTTTGCTGTGATGTAATGGCATTCGAGCAATGGTTGCAGTTTATTTTTATTCCAAAGATGACCGAGCTTATTGCGCAACGACAACCTTTACCGACCAATATGGCATTAGCGCCTATGGCCGAGCATGTGTGGCAAGGTATGCACTATGGTGATGTTCTGATTGCTCAATTACAACAATTTGATACTTTGCTCAGTCAGCGTTAAGCGAATGACAAACACCACCACATTCCAACAAAAAAATTAAGCCAATACTGAGTTGGCCAATACAAAATAAGTAAAGTGATAACAAATGATCTTAAAAGATAACGATGCTGAATACTCATTAGATAACGATGACTTATGTGAACCAATAGGCTCAGAATACATGGATGAGACCTCTACTGCAGATACTGAATTAGACAGTGATTTACAACCTCCCCATATCGACATTCTATTTGAAGACGAGCACCTAGTTGCTATCCATAAGCCTGCTGGTTTGTTGGTTCATCGTAGTTATTTAGCCCGTAGAGAGCGTTTTTTTGCGATGCAGATGACTCGTGATTTAGTGGGCTGCCATGTTTTTCCGGTGCACCGCCTAGATAGACCAACATCCGGAGTATTGCTGTTTGCCAAGTCTAGTGAAGTGGCTCGGGCATTATGTGAGCAATTTGCTGATCACAGTATCAAAAAACACTACTTAGCGATTGTACGTGGCAATATACATGAGTCTGGCACGCTAGATTATGCCCTAAAACAGGAATTTGATGATTTAGGCGATAAGCATGTTGATCCCAACAAAGCCGCACAAGAAGCCGTGACGGATTATCAACCATTATTGAATACCGAAATACCGTTTAGTTCTGGTCGTTATCCTTCCAGCCGTTACGGTTTGGTAAGATTAAGCCCTCATACAGGCCGCAAGCATCAATTACGTCGTCATATGGCACATTTACGTCATCCAATTGTTGGTGATACAACCCATGGTGATGGTAAACAAAATAAGTTCTTTCGCGAACACTTCGGTATTAACCGTTTGTGGTTGATTGCAAAAAGCCTGCAGTTTGTGCATCCGGTAACCCAGCAATCAATGCATATTGAAACAGAGTTAGAAGCTGAATGGTTGAATGTTTTTAACGCATTTGGCTGGGATGATGATCAATTATCCTCAATGCCAAGTATATTATTAAGTTAATTCATTCGGTCTGCAAGCAAGGCTTTAAGCTTTTCAAATTCGGGGATATGCGGTATGGGTTCGTGCTGCTTTTGTTCGATGTGGAAATAATAGTTACGACGAATGTGGGCGAATTTATGTTGTAGTTTTAGTCTTCGCTTTCTGCTCACTTGTCGCATCGTCTTGATTCCGTTATTGCGCTATTTCATTTGGGGCAACTGATGTTGACCATATCGATTTAAATTACTTTATAAAGACACTTGCGAGAGACTCAAACAATACAGTAAGGTAAGTCACTAAGACTCAAGGTCTTTTATATCGTATTACATTTAAGGGGAAAGTATACCATGAAAAAGGTCAATGTTGTTTTTGGTACCGTTTATGGTAGCGCACAATTTACAGCCGAAACAGTGACTAAAGCGATTGCAACATTAGGGTTTACAACTAAGCTTTGGCAACCCAATGAATTGTCTGGTTTTATACCACCTCAAGATGAACTACTCATAGTAGTGTCATCAACCACAGGGCAAGGTGATATACCCGAGGATATGTCTCCTTGGTTTAATGAACTTAAATCCAGTGCACCGTATTTACCATTATTGCAATACAGCCTAATTGGGTTAGGCGATTCGAGCTATGACACTTTTTGTGGGGCGATAAAACAATTTGATGAGTTGTTAACCGAGTTGGGTGCCAAGCCGCTGACTGAACGATTAGAAATTGATGCCTGTGAAACAATGGAACCCGAAATAGAAGCTAAAACATGGATAGCCACTTGGCACAACGCCGTCATATCGGTAAACGTAGCGTAAGTTTTTTTACGCAACAATGGTTTAAATTCGCACAGCGCCTGAGTCAAGCACTGCTCATACCTATTGCTATTTTACCTGCTGCGGGGGTGATGTTAGGGTTGACGGTTAACCCGTTGCCATTTATCCCTGCAGAATTAAATACAGTATTTTCTGCTGTAGGCAATCTGGTTTTTACCATGATGCCTTTGCTGTTTAGTGTTGCTGTAGCGATTGGTTTTTGTCGAGATCAAGGCATTGCAGCATTTTCTGCTGTATTTGGTTTCGGGGTGTTTTTGTCCACGATGGGTGCCCTAACAAATATTTATGGCTTGGTATCGCGACCGCTCTGGGGCATGCAAACGATTGACACTGGTATCGCTGGCGGAATGTTAGTCGGTGCGATGACATGTTTAGCTGTCAATCTTAGTCAACATGTTAAATTGCCTGCTATTTTTTCATTTTTCGAAGGTCGTCGCAGTGCACCAATAATTACTATACCCCTGTCTATGGCACTGGCTTATTTACTTGTGCATGTTTGGCCACCCTTGTCGCATATTATTGAACTCCTTTCTGATTGGGCAGTATATCAAGACCCCGCTATTGCTTTTGGGGTTTACGGAACAGTTGAACGCTTATTAATTCCACTAGGGTTGCATCATATTTGGAATGCACCATTTTATCTTGAAGTAGGGCAGTACATTAATCAAGGTACAGTGGTTCGGGGTGAGGTGGCGCGTTATTTGGCCGGCGATCCATTGGCGGGAAATCTTGCTGGTGGCTATTTGATTAAAATGTGGGGCTTACCCGCGGCAGCATTAGCGATTTGGCGTTGTGCTGATAAATCCGAGCGTAACAGAGTTGCGGGGATTATGTTATCAGCGGCGACAGCTAGTTGGTTAACCGGGGTGACAGAGCCGATAGAATTTGCCTTTATGTTTGTCGCGCCAATTTTGTTTATTGTGCATGCATTACTCACGGGCATAGCTTACAGCGTGTGTATTTTACTAGAAGTTCATCACAGCATCGTGTTCTCTCATGGGCTGGTAGATTTCACCTTATTGTTTTCTCGCTCTGCTAATACTCATTGGATTTGGATATTGGGCCCGCTTACCACAGTAATCTATTATGCCATTTTTAGGGCCAGTATTTTAGCGTTCAATTTAAAAACACCTGGCCGAATCGAGCAAAGTGATTTACCTGCAGAGCCTAAAGAGAGCTTGCGGGCTATGATTTCTGCATTGGGCGGACGCGAGAATATTGTTGAGATTAATGCCTGTTTAACCCGCTTACGTATAAGTGTTAATCAAGCCAATTTAATCGATAAAGCTAGACTAATGCGTTTAGGAGCTAAAGGCGTGGTTGTTATGGGCAAAGGTGTACAAGTTGTTTATGGCACTAAGGCTGAAACATTACGTAAATTGCTGCAAAAATATTTAGATTCTCGGCGTTAGTTCGGACGGTTGTTTCATTAAGCCATAATAGTTGTTGCTTAACTTGTCATACATATTTGAGAGTTTTGTATTTAAAGCAAGATTATTTCTCTTTTATGAGAATTTATCATTAAAAACATCACCCAAAAATCTTTTTAAATGGCACACTGTAAAACAGTATTTTAAGAGGAGTTGTACGCGTGAGCCATCAAGATAAAACTATTTTTACCCCAGCTAATTTACAACGTAAAGTGCTAATAACCGATTGTGCTGATGCTCAGGGGTTGATAGCCAAAATCACCAACGTATGTTTTGCTCATCAATTAAACATTATTAAAAACACCGAATTTGTTGACCACACTCAAGGCCGCTTTTTTATGCGTGCGGAGCTTGAAGGGGTGTTTGATGATGAACGCCTACTGAATGAATTACGTGAAGTATTGCCAGCTAAAAATCACATGAAATTAGTGGATATGGGTAAAAAACGTATCGTGATCATGGTGACAAAAGAAGCCCATTGTTTAGGCGATATTTTGATGAAGTCTTATTATGGCGGTTTAGATGTTGAGATTGCCGCTGTGGTAGGCAATTATGATGTGTTGCAGCCATTAACTGAAAAGTTTGATATTCCATTTCATTATGTTAGTCATGAAGGTTTAAACCGTCAGGAGCATGAACAAGCCATGCTTAAAGTGATAAAACCCTATGATCCTGACTTTGTTGTACTCGCTAAATATATGCGAGTATTAACACCCGAGTTTGTAACAGCATTTGCAGATAAAATTATTAATATTCATCATTCTTTTTTACCCGCATTCATTGGCGCATCACCTTATAAACAAGCGTGGGATCGTGGTGTTAAAATTATTGGTGCAACAGCACACTTTGTGAACAACCACTTGGACGAAGGGCCGATTATTAAACAAGATGTCATTTCAGTTGATCACAGTTATAGCGCAGAAGAATTAGCCCATAATGGCCGTGACGTTGAAAAAAGCGTATTAAGTAAAGCACTGCAATTGGTATTAAATGAACAAGTTGTGGTGTACGGTAATAAAACGGTCGTGTTTTAAAGTTTGTAGATATACATCATTTGACGTTAAATCAAATGGTGTTATCTTTAAAGATAAATAAAGATGAGTGGTTCCTGTAAGTTACTGTATCAACTTATCTATTAGAAATTTGCTATGCTGTATTCCATTGGAATTGATATTTTTAGTCTGTATAAGTAAGAAACGGGAAACTGGATGTTACAAAAAGCTAATTTTTTCTTAAAACCTTCAGAATTACCTAAAACAGTTGGGCTCTGTTGGGGCATTCTTAATGATAGGCTTGAATTAATTAAGCTAAGTGAACCGCTATACAAATTAGTCAATAAACCCATCTCGGCTATTCTAAAACAACCATTATCGAATGCTTTTTCAATGCTTACTCATGAGCAAATAGATCTTACCAATCATCTTTCTTCACAACAGATCAATTTTGTTGATGATAAAGGGCATGCATTACAAGCGACTGTCACCCCGATAGAAGAAAGCAGTGAGCATTGGTGTATTACCTTCATAGAAATCGAACTCGATAAAGCTTGGTTATCTGATTTACATCCTGATTATCATCAAGCGATCCAGTCTAGTGATGATTGGCTAAATCAAATCGAAGAAGTGATTAATGCCAGCGGTGATATGGTGTTTGCTACGTCATTAAAACAGGCGCTTTCACTGACTCAATCTAATGTGGGTTATCTGCATATGTTTGATGAGAAAAACAATCAAATAGTGCGAACCACATGGAGTGAAAACGTCAGTGAATACTTTACGATTACAAAACAACAAACCTATAAAGCAGATTCTGGTATTTGGGCTGAAACCATCCAAACCCGTAAATCGATGGTGCATAATGAATTAGCCAGTATTTCTGAGAATCGTTCGCAACAACAAGGTTTTTTTGCCTTTAGTAATCATCTTTGTGTGCCGATTCATTATCGCAAAAAACTCGTTGGCATTATCGGCGTTGGCAATCGAGATAAACCTTATACCCAAGTAGATGCCAAATCGTTAAGTATTTTTGCGACTATTTTGTGGCACAGCGTCGAATTACCTCGCACCATGAAAGCGGTATCGAGACAATCTAGCATTATTAAAATGCAAAAAGAAAAGATGACCCTTATTTTGGTGCAGTTGATTGGTGCCATTTCAGAAGCGCTAGAGTTAAAAGATGCTTATACCGCGGGGCATCAAAAGTCGGTAGCGCAGTTAAGTTATCTTATTGGCGAGAAAATGGGCTTAACACCTGAAGTATTGGAAGGATTAAAACTGGGATCATTGATCCACGATATCGGTAAGTTGGCCATTCCAAGCCAGATTCTATCTAAACCCTCACGGTTAAGTGATGCTGAGTTTGGCTTGGTTAAACAACACCCTGAGCAAGGCGCTTTAATTGTTGATGAAGTGGAGTTTCCTTGGCCTATTAAGCAAATGATCCTTCAACATCATGAACGCTTAGACGGTTCAGGTTATCCAAAAGGGTTGAAAGCGGATGACATTATACTAGAAGCCAAGATCATTGCTGTAGCCGACGTTGCTGATTCGATTCTTAGCCATCGACCTTATCGGCCATCGCTCGGAATGGAGGTGTTAACCCAAGAGTTATTAAAAGGCAGAGGTATAATATTCGATGAAGTCGTTGTTGATACCTGTATTGATATTTTGGCTGTCGAAGACTTTAAACAAGAAGAATATGTTAGCACTTTGTCATTAGCCCCAGTTGTTTTTTTAGAGGAGTATCATACTCTTGAACATGCTGAGTCTATGATGAAAAAAGCTAAAATGGATGTGGCCGTGGTACTGTCAGAAAAAAATCGTAGCCCAATCGGCGTGGTTGATAATAACGTTTTAGCATTTTGGCACAGCCCATTTTTAAATACAGCAGCAGAACGTGCAGCGGATAGAAGCTTACTGAATAAACGTGTACATCAAGTGATGGAACATAAAATAAATATGATTAACGATCGTACCATTTTGAACGATGCTCAACGGACGATGGAAAAAAGTAATGTTAATTATTTGATTGTTCAAAATGACAAGCAGTTGGTGATTGGAATGTTAACCTGGCGAATATTAGCCAATGCATTATTGGTGAATGCACAAGCAAGATCTAATTAGTTATACTATTGATTTGATAAGTTAATGTTATTTTTTGAAACTTATATTTTTTTTAATGGATGATTTAACAGTAACAAAAAAGGCTCCTAGGAGCCTTTTGTAGATTATCGTTGGGTAATAAAATTAATCAACGATACGTAATAGTTCATTGATGCCCACTTTACCGCGGGTTTTAGCATCAACTTTTTTGACAATAATCGCTGCATACAAGCTGTATGTGCCACAAGCCGATGGTAGGTTACCTGATACGACAACCGATCCAGCAGGAACACGACCGTAATGTACTTCACCGGTTTCACGATCAAAAATTCGCGTGCTTTGGCCAATGTAAACGCCCATTGAAATGACGCTGCCTTCTTCAACCACAACACCTTCAACGATTTCGCTGCGAGCACCAATAAAACAGTTATCTTCAATAATGGTTGGACCTGCTTGTAATGGCTCTAAAACACCGCCAATACCAACACCGCCAGATAAGTGTACGTTTTTACCAATCTGCGCACACGAACCAACAGTAGCCCATGTATCAACCATAGTACCTTCATCAACATAGGCACCAAGGTTAACGTAAGATGGCATCAATACGGTATTTTTACCGATAAATGAGCCTTTGCGAACCGTTGCGGGTGGCACAACACGAATACCTTCTGCTTTAAAACGAGCTTCGTCATAATCGGCAAATTTTTGTGGGACTTTGTCGAAATACTTGGTGTCGCCACCTTCAATCACGCCGTTATCAAAAATGCGAAAAGACAGTAGTACCGCCTTTTTAAGCCATTGGTGAACATGCCATTCACCGTCAATTTTTTCAGCAACGCGTACTTGGCCTTTATCGAGCATATTGATCACGGTTTCAACATCAGCGCGAACACTCGGTTCTACGGTTGCAGGTGAGATGTCTTGACGTGTTTCGAATGCTGCTTCAATGCGTTGGCGTAAAGCCTCCATTGTTTTCTCCCGGTATTAAATGATTAGTTGCACAAATTTATGGTTTAAATTAGTTAGATGATTTTAGCGCCAGTGTTAGCGCATCAGATAATTGTTGCTGTTGTGGCTCATCTAGGGCCGTTCCACTTTGGTTTTTTAATATGAAAAAGTCTTCTGCACGTTCACCAATAGTGGTAATTTTAGCGGCTAATAATGTCACATTACAACGGTAGAAGGTATCACCGACTTTGGCTAATAAGCCTGGGGTGTCGAGAGTGATTAATTCCATCATACTTGTACCATGGCGAGCACTGGGTAAGAAACTCACATGAGTCGCAACATTAAAAGGTTTCATGATCCGGGCTAGTTTTCTAAACTTCGGCAGTTTTGGATTTTCACTTGCCAAGGCTTTTTCAAGTGCTTTGCGGATACTTTGAATACGTGATAATTGGATAATAGGCTCGCCATCTTGTTCTAAAATCACAAAGGTGTCGAGTGCATAGTTATCTCTTGATGTCATGATGTTAGCGTCATGCACATTGATATTTTTGTTATCTAAAACGGTCATAACGGTGGCGAACAGTTTTGGTTTATCTTTACTATAGACAAAAAGCTCCGTACCACCACGTGTTGTATGCTTAGACATTAATACTAATGGTTCGTCGTGATGATGTTTTAGAATGGCCTCAGCATGCCAGGCCACTTGGGTTGGCTGATGACGTAAAAAATAGTCAGATTTGAACCGAGACCAGAGTTCATCCATGTCTTTTTCTTTCAGGCCACGACGAATAAGTTCTTTTTTAGCTTTGGCCTGGACCTCTTTAACACGCGCTTTAGCATCAATAGGTTTTTCTTTACCCCGAGCTAATACTCGTTGAGTTGAAAAATACAAATCACGTAATAACGAGCCTTTCCAGTTATTCCATGTTTTCTCATTGGTGGCACAAATATCTGCGACAGTGAGGCAATACAAATAACTTAAGTGTGCAGCATCGCGTACTTTTTCAGCAAATAGTGCAATCACTTCCGGGTCTGAAATATCTCTGCGCTGAGCGGTGATTGACATCACTAAGTGATTTTCAACTAACCAAGCCACTAAGCGACCGTCATGATCATTCATGCCATGCAATTTACAAAAGTCGATAGCGTCTTTTGAACCTAATTTGCTGTGATCGCCGCCACGGCCTTTAGCGATATCATGAAAAATAGCCCCGAGAACTAACAAACCTTTTTTCGGTAACTGATTAATTAAGATGGCACCGAGTGGAAATTCATCTTTTTGTTCAGCTTGTGAAAAACGATCAATATTGAGCAGTAATCTATGGGTGTGTTCGTCAACGGTATAAGCATGAAATAAATCAAACTGCATTTGGCCTTCAATCTTGCGCCAAGCCGGTAAATAAGACGACAAAATACCGTGCTGGTGCATTAATGAAAATGCGGTAATACCTCGTGGATGTTTTAAGATCTCCATAAACACTTTACGACATGCGGGGTTTTCTTGTAAGGGTGATGTTAATGCTCTACGAGCATTGCGCAGTAATCGTAACGTTGGCGCGTAAATTTCTTGAATGTTTGAGTTTTTAGCCACCAGTAGAAATAAGCGTAATATTTCTTCGTTTTGGCGGCTAAATAAATCGTCATCTAATACTTCAATGTAACGTCCACGCCGTTGATAAACATCGCTTATCGGCTGAATTTCCAGTGCTTGAGTGTGACCTAATGTCGCGCGCTTAAACAATTGCAACAGCATTTGATTAAGCTCCATCACTCGGCGTACCGTGCGATAATAGCGCTTCATCATTTGTTCGACGGCTAATTGGGTAGCATCCTCGTAACCTAATAAACTGGCAACTTGTCTCTGTAAATCAAACAACAAGCGGTTTTCGTTGCGATTCGCGGTGGTGTGAAGTGCAAAACGGATTTCCCACAGAAAATTTTGGCATTCAATTAATTCTGCTAATTCGGCTGGCGCTAGAAAATCGTGCTCGACTAAATCTTCTAATTTAGCGGCATCAAAGTGGCGCATTGCAACCCAAGCGATGGTTTGAATATCACGCAATCCGCCGGGGCAGGTTTTGATATTAGGTTCTAAATCAAAGGCACTGGCTTTACTATGACGAGTCGTTTGTTCATCTTTCTTGGCATTATAAAAGTCATAAGAGGGCCAAAAGTCTTGTTGACGAATAGCATCGTATAACACGTCAAATAGATATTCATTACCAGTGAGCAATCTGGCTTCAATGAGATTTGTGGCAATGGTGATGTCTGATTTACCTTGTTCAATGGTTTGCGCAACTGTACGTACACTGTGGCCTATTTCAAGCCCAGTATCCCAAAGGTAGGTAATGAATTGCCCTAACTCAATTTCAGTTTCGGGCGATAATTGTTCATCGTTAACCAAAAAAAGTAAGTCAATGTCTGAATAGGGATGCAGTTCACCACGACCGTAGCCGCCAACGGCAACTAGGGCAAGCTGGCTATTATGTAAGCCAAAATCCCGCCAAGTTTGTATTAGTAAAGCATCAACAAATTGACTACGGTGTTTAACAATATCAGCAATAGGGTGTTTTGCAGTGTACTGCTCAACTAAGCGCTGGTTTAAGTCAATTAATGCGTTTTTGGCGGCCAGCGCAGTATTCATTGATGTCCTTACTAATTTGAGTCTTTAGTGGTTAATGATACGGGGAAAGTCTTCTTCTTCACGCAAAGTTAACACTTCTACACCGGTTTGGGTCACTAAAAGTGTATGTTCCCATTGTGCTGAGTTTTTACTATCAGAAGTTGTCACTGTCCAATTATCACTTTTATCCAACACAGTAGTATGACGACCTGCATTGATCATTGGTTCAATCGTAAAGCACATACCGGGTCTTAACACGGTTTTATCATTATTTTTATAATGAACAACTTGTGGTTCTTCGTGGAAGCCAGTGCCAATACCATGACCACAATAATCTTGTACGATGGAGTACTTATCAAGCCCTGTTTTACTTGTTTTGATGAATTTTTCGATGGTTGTGCCAATTTCGCCTAATTTTAAACCAGGACGCACTTTACGAATGGCTAAATACAAGCTTTCTTGGGCAATGCGGCTTAAACGTTTGTCTTTTGCTGATACTTCACCAATTAAAAACATTTTCGAGGTATCACCATGATAACCGTCTTTGATGACAGTAATATCAAGGTTAATCATATCGCCTTCTTTTAACACGTACTCTGAAGGAATACCGTGGCACACGACTTCATTTACCGACGTACAAATAGACTTCGGAAATCCGTGATAATTTAACGGGGCTGAAATAGCACCTTGCTCTTCGGTGTATTTAGCACAGATTTCATCTAATTCATTTGTGGTCACTCCAGCCTTAATGTGTGGAGCTACCATTTCTAATACTTGCGCCGCTAATTTACCCGCTGCACGCATTTTTTCTATCTCGTCTGCATTTTTGATCACAATACTCATGAAAAACTCTCTATCTTTTTGACGGTCAAAATAGGCTTGTTTTATCCAAGGATTTTACGGCAAAAATTTGTATTTACATGCCGTTTATGGTATAAAGCGCGCCGTTATGTGTAAGATCGTTGTTGTACGGTTCGAGTTAATACAATGTCAATCGCTGCTTTTTTTAGCAAGGTATACATTGTGTTCGGCAAATCGTAAAATATGGTGGTCATTATACATGGCAATTAACTTAAATACTAAATCACACACGTATCGACACATTTTTCGGGGTGCTTTCTCATTCTTAACGGAAGTTAGAAAGTCGAAACATGGGATGCGTGGAGGTCTAACCCCTTACATTAAGGTAAATACAATGACTACTGTTTCAATGCGCGACATGCTACAAGCTGGTGTTCACTTCGGTCACCAAACTCGTTACTGGAACCCTAAGATGAAGCCTTTCATCTTCGGCGCTCGTAATGGTGTACACATCATCAACCTTGAGCATACAGTACCAATGTTCAACGAAGCTTTAGCTTTCATTAGCAACATCGCTTCTAAGAAAGGTAAAGTATTATTCGTAGGTACTAAGCGCGCTGCTGGCGAAGCTATCAAAGCATCTGCACTTTCTTGTGATCAGTATTATGTTGATCATCGTTGGTTAGGCGGCATGTTAACTAACTGGAAAACTGTTCGTCAGTCAATCAAGCGTCTTAAAGAGCTAGAAAGCCAGTCTGTAGACGGTACTTTCGACAAGTTAACTAAGAAAGAAGCGTTAATGCGTTCACGCGAATTAGACAAGTTAGAAAAGTCTTTAGGCGGAATCAAGAACATGGGCGGTTTACCTGACGTATTATTCGTTATCGGTGCTGACCATGAGCATATCGCTATTAAAGAAGCAAACAACCTAGGTATTCCAGTTGTTGCAGTTGTTGATACCAACTCTGCACCAGACGGTGTTAACTACATCGTTCCTGGTAACGACGACGCGATGCGTGCTATCCGTTTGTACACTTCTTCTGTTGCTGCAGCTGCTAACGCTGGCCGTGGTCAAGATTTAGCTGTTCAAGCTGAGCAAGACGGTTTCGTAGAAGCTGTTTAATAAGGCGTGATGATTATCATCCCCCTTATTTGCCAATAAGATAATTGGTGAACAGGGGCCTTTTGGCCCCTGTTTTATAAATGCAATATTAGACGAATTAAATTAGAGGATTTAACAATGGCAATTACTGCTGCCCAAGTTAAAGAACTTCGTGACCGCACTGGCGCTGGCATGATGGACTGTAAGAATGCACTGACTGAAACTGACGGTGACATCGAACTAGCGATTGATAACATGCGTAAAAGCGGCGCCGCGAAGGCTGCTAAAAAAGCAGGTAACATCGCTGCTGACGGTACAATTCTAATCAAGAATGGCGAAGGTTTCGCTGCACTTTTAGAAGTTAACTGTCAAACTGATTTCGTTGCAAAAGACTCAAACTTCCTAGCATTTGCTAACGCAGTGCTTGATGTTGCTGCTGCATCTAAAGTGTCTATCGAAGACTTAAAAGCACAGTTTGAAGAAACTCGTGTTGCGCTTGTAACTAAAATCGGTGAAAACATCAACGTTCGTCGCGTTGAGTATATCGATGGTGCAAACCTTGCGTCTTACCGTCACGGTGATCGTATTGGTGTTGTGGTTGCGGGTGAAGCTGATGAAGAAACACTAAAGCATATCGCAATGCACGTAGCTGCTTCTAAGCCAGATTTCGTAAACCCTGAAGATGTGCCTGCTGAACTTGTAGAAAGAGAGCAAACGCTTCAAATCGAAATCGCGATGAATGAAGGCAAGCCTGCTGAAATCGCTGAGAAGATGGTTGTTGGTCGTATGAAGAAGTTCACTGGTGAGATCTCTCTTACTGGTCAAGCTTTCATCATGGAACCAAAGAAAACTGTTGGCGAAGTGCTTAAATCGAAAGGCGCTACAGTAACCAGCTTTATTCGTTTAGAAGTTGGTGAAGGTATCGAGAAGAAAGCAGAAGATTTCGCTGCTGAAGTAGCTGCGCAAATCGCTGCTACTAAAAAAGCGTAATCGCTTTAATCTAAATACCCTAAGACCGCAGCAACCGCTGCGGTTTTGTTATGATCAGGATGAAAATTATGAGCACCAATCCAAAACCAGCGTTTAGACGTATTCTGCTTAAATTAAGCGGTGAAGCATTAATGGGTGAAGAAGGCTTCGGCATTGACCCTAAAGTACTTGATCGTATGGCACAAGAAGTGAAAGAGCTTGTTGAACTTGGTATTCAAGTTGGCGTGGTTATTGGTGGTGGTAATCTATTTCGTGGTGAAGGCTTAGCAAAAGCTGGTATGAACCGCGTGGTGGGCGATCACATGGGTATGTTAGCAACCGTAATGAATGGCTTAGCCATGCGTGATGCCTTGCACCGTGCATATGTTAATGCCCGCCTTATGTCTGCTATTCCACTTAAAGGTGTGTGCGATGATTACACTTGGACAGAAGCAATTAGCCTATTAAAGTCTGGTCGTGTGGTTATTTTTGCTGCGGGTACGGGCAATCCTTTTTGTACAACAGACTCAGCAGCATGTTTACGTGGTATTGAGATTGAAGCTGAAGTGGTACTAAAAGGCACTAAAGTAGATGGTGTATACTCAGCAGACCCAATGAAAAACCCTGAAGCGGTTAAATATGACACGCTTAGTTTTGCCGAAGTCCTTGAATCAGAATTAAAAGTAATGGATCTCGCTGCATTTACTATGGCACGTGATCATAATATGCCGATTCTTGTATTCAATATGAACAAGCCAGGTGCACTTCGCCGCGTTATTATGGGTGAGAAAGAAGGTACGATTATTAGCAGTAAACAACCTGCTTAATCACAGACACAGAAAATATTTATATTATATAATTTAACTGTTTGAGCGGTTTTATTGCATGTGTCATTCTTAGGCTAATGCTCAAACACACATGAATTTGTGACAAAAAGGAAATTATTGTGATTGATACTATTATGTTAGATGCGCAAGAGCGCATGGGTAAATGCGTAGATGCAACTAAAAACCAAATGGCGAAAGTTCGTACTGGTCGTGCACACCCAAGTTTATTAGATTCTATTCAAGTGTCTTGCTACGGTTCTATGTCACCGCTTAATCAAGTGGCTAATGTCGGAGTTGAAGACTCTCGTACACTAACAGTGAACGTATTTGATAGATCGATAGTTCAAGCGGTAGAAAAGGCGATTATGAGTTCAGATTTAGGCTTAAACCCTATGTCTGCAGGTGCAACTTTGCGTATTCCGTTGCCTTCGTTAACTGAAGAACGTCGTAAAGACTTTATCAAAGTGGTACGTAACGAAGCGGAAAATGGTCGTATTGCCATTCGTAACGTTCGTCGCGACGCAATCAGTGAAGTCAAGAAGCTTGAAAAAGCAAAAGCATGTACTGAAGATGATGTTCGCCGCAGTGAAGATGAAGTGCAGAAGCACACTGATTCATCAATCAAAAACATTGATCAAATACTAGCAGCGAAAGAAAAAGAGTTGATGGAAGTATAATCTGTCAATTTAGACGCTAGAGTTAACACGCCGTGTAAGGGTATACTACACGGCGTTTGTTTTTATAAAGGATTGTCGTAGATGTCGTCTACAGTTGAGTTTGAATCAGACCCTAAAGCCGATTCGGAGCAAATGACTTCGCAATTGTTGCCGGGACAATTATCTGATGTAGTAAAACAATCTCTGCCCAAACATGTTGCGATTATTATGGATGGTAATGGCCGTTGGGCACAACTGCAGGGTAAAGCCCGGGTTTTCGGTCATAAAGCCGGTGTTAAAGCTGTGCGCCGTGCGGTAAGTACTGCAAGTCAACTTGGTATTGAATCATTAACCCTATTTGCATTTTCGAGCGAAAATTGGCGCCGACCAGATAAAGAAGTCAGTTTGTTGATGGAATTGTTTTTTACGGTGTTACAACGTGAATTGAAACTGCTCGATAAAAACCAAGTTAAGCTCAATATTATTGGTGATACCAGCAGGTTTTCTAATCGTTTGCAGAAACAAATTGCCGGTGCTCAAGAGAAAACAGCAAGCAATACTGGTTTGATATTAAATGTGGCGGCGAACTATGGCGGACGTTGGGATATCTTACAGGCTGCACAAAAATTAGCCGAAAAAGTAGAAAGTGGCGAAATCACCAGCAGTCAGATGACCGAAGAAGCATTAAATGAACATTTGTGCATGCAAAACCAGAGCGAAGTTGATTTAATGATCCGTACTGGCGGTGACTACCGCATTAGTAATTTTGTTTTATGGCAGGCCGCTTATGCCGAGTTGGTGTTTACTGACACCCTATGGCCTGACTTTGATGAGCTAGCATTCCGTGATGCTATTGCCATTTTTGCCAGTCGGCAGCGCCGTTTTGGTTTGACGGGTAGTCAAATTGAAGAGATACGCGCAATATAAATATTAAGAGGATTAGTTTTTGCTAAAACAACGAATAATAACAGCATTGTGGTTAATCCCAATTGTACTCGGGGCAATATTTTTACTTCCAGCAAACTGGTTTGCTTGGGTGTTAGTGCCAGTGTTTTTAATTGCAGCAAAAGAGTGGGGCAGTTTCATTGACCCAAGCTGTAATGTCACCCAGTGGTCTTTTACTGCTACCCTGGGTCTGTTAATGATAGCGCTTAACTTATCAGTACCCTTAGATGTGTTGTGGTTTAAAGGCCAATTACACCCTATTTATTTGGCCATCATCACTATTGGTGTATTTTGGTGGATAGTCAGTAGTGCATTGGTGTTCAGTTTTCCTAAAAGCGCCAAAATATGGAAAGACAGCCCTATGCTGAAATCCATGTTTGGTCAGTTAACACTCATCCCGTGTTTTGCTTCTTTAATCGCTCTCAAATCGTTAAGCAGTAACGTTCATCCTTATTATGGTGGTGCATTAGTGTTTATCGTTATGTTAGTGGTTTGGGCGACTGACACCGGTGCTTATTTTGCTGGACGTAAGTTAGGTAAGCATAAATTGATGCCGAGTGTGAGTCCTGCTAAAACGCTGGAGGGTTTAGCTGGCGGTTTAATTACGACTATGGTCGTGGTTGCGGGCATTATGTATGTTGCGCCAGAACAAGAGTTAGGCTTACTCATTGTGGTGACACTCGTTACTGCTCTGGCTTCTGCTTTTGGTGACTTGTCTGAAAGTATGTTCAAACGTGCTGCAAATATTAAAGACTCTGGCACCATTTTACCTGGTCATGGTGGTATTTTAGACCGTATCGACAGTCTAACGGCTGCATTGCCAGTGTTTACCTTTATCTACATAGCCATGTGGATGTGATGCCAATGCAAAATATGGTGATTTTAGGGGCTACAGGCTCAATTGGCGCTAGCACCTTAAGTGTGATGGTAAATAACCCTGCCGATTTTCATGTCTATGGATTAGTGGCCAATGCCAGTGTTCAAAAAATGCTGGCCTTGTGTATCACTCATCAGCCTGAGTATGCTCATATGGTGGATGAGAGCGCCGCCATGGAGCTTAAATCGTTATTGCCTAGTGGATGTATCACTCAAGTGACGACAGGTGCTGAGGCGTTAAATGCGTTAGTGACCGACAGTCGCACTGATACCGTTATGGCGGCTATTGTTGGCGCAGCAGGTTTAGTACCGACATTTGACGCTGTTAAAGCGGGTAAACGCGTGTTGTTAGCCAACAAAGAAGCATTGGTTATGTCGGGTGAGTTATTTATGCACACTGCTAGACAGTCGGGTGCGACAGTGCTACCTGTCGACAGCGAGCACAATGCCATATTTCAATGTTTACCAACCAATGTCCAAGCGCAACTCGGTTATTGTGACTTAAGTGCCAATGGCATATCACATATTTTATTAACCGGTTCAGGTGGACCGTTTTTAAACACTGATTTAGCCACTCTGAGTGCGATGACACCTGTTCAAGCTTGCAATCACCCTAATTGGTCCATGGGGCCTAAAATCTCTGTCGATTCAGCCACCATGATGAATAAAGGCTTAGAGTTTATCGAAGCTCGCTGGTTGTTTAATACACAAGCTGAACAGCTCAAAGTAGTGATACATCCTCAAAGCGTGATTCATTCAATGGTGCAATACCGCGATGGTTCTGTTATTGCACAAATGGGCAACCCCGATATGCGTACACCGATTGCTCATTGTATGAGCTATCCGCAAAGAATTGGCGCTGGCGTTGAACCTTTAGATTTTTTCAAAGTCGGACAGTTAAGCTTTTGTGAACCTGACTTTGACCGTTTTCCATGTTTACGCTTAGCGATGCAAGCCTGTGAGCAAGGTCAGGAAGCGACCACAGTGTTGAATGCGGCCAATGAAATTGCTGTCGATTCATTTTTAAAAGGTCACATTCGTTTTACTGATATTGCTAACGTTAATTATCGCTGTTTAGACTCGGTGCAACAAACACGTTTAGACAGTATTGAAGATATAATACAGCTTGATGAGCAAGCACGTGCCACGGCAGTGTCCGTTATCAGCACACTAAATTAATTCAGGGAAATAATGATAGATTTTTTTTGGAGCTTAGGTTCTTTTATCGTCGCGTTGGGTATTTTAATTACCGCTCATGAGTATGGCCACTTTTGGGTTGCCCGTCGTTGTGGTGTTAAAGTCGAGCGTTTCTCTATCGGATTTGGCAAAGCGATTTGGCGTAAAGTGGGTAAAGATGGTACTGAATATGTCGTCGCTATGATCCCACTAGGTGGCTATGTCAAAATGCTTGATGAGCGCGTTGAAGATGTGCCGGAGCATTTACTTGACCAGGCCTTTAACCGTAAAACAGTATGGCAACGTATTGCGATTGTATCAGCCGGCCCGATAGCTAACTTTATTTTTGCAATTGTAGCGTTATATGTCATGTACCTTATTGGTACTCCGTCGATTAAGCCGGTAATAGACAGTACTAAGTTAAATAGCCCTGCCAGTGTTATTCAGTTGGTTGAACCACAACAGATTATAGCGGTATCAGGACAGCCAGTACGTACTTGGGAAGAAGTTAATTTAGCCTTAGTGGGTCATATTGGTGATGACAGTATTGAGTTATCCCTAGCACCATTACCAGCGTTGTCGGGCATGGATATGCCCGTTCGCACCGTCAAACTCGATACGCGAAATTGGGTTTTCGATCCAGAAAAAGAGTCGCCGATTACCGCGCTCGGTTTAGGGATATTTCGCCCAGGCATAGATCCAACGATTGCGGCAGTGAGTAAAGACAGTGCGGCAGAGCAAGCGGGCATTAAGATTGGCGATAAACTCGTCAACATCAATGGCACTCAATACAGCGATTGGAATGCGTTTGTTGATGTGGTACAAAGCTCTGCTAACAAAAATATTAATATGACATTGATACGTCAAGGCGAACAAATCAATGTTGATGTTGTGCCAAAAGCACAACAAAATTCTGATGGTAAAACTATCGGAATTGTCGGAATTAGCCCAACCCAAGCTCAGTGGCCTGATAATATGCGCTTTGAGCTTGAGTATGGCATAGTAGATTCTGTTATCGCTGCAGCTGATAAAACATGGCAACTCGTTGTCGTCAGCTTTAAGATGATTGGAAAATTATTTACCGGCGATGTGTCGGTGAAAAACCTTAGTGGTCCTATTTCGATTGCACAAGGCGCAGGCGCCAGTGCAAGTTACGGTTTAGTGTACTTTCTAGGGTTTATCGCGCTCATCAGCGTTAACTTAGGTATTATTAATTTAATGCCTCTGCCAGTGCTCGATGGGGGACACTTGCTGTATTACTTTATAGAAGTGATTACTGGTAAGCCTGTACCCGAAAAGGTACAGGAAATAGGATTCAGGTTTGGCGCAGCTTTGCTGCTAATGTTGATGGGCGTAGCCTTATTCAACGATTTTGCCCGACTCTGAGCAAGGACAGACTAATAATTAGAAGTGCTCTATGAGATTTAATAAAATTTTTGCCTCGATGTTATTCGTCGGCGCGTCTTTTTCAGGGAATGGTTGGGCAGAGTCTTTCCAACCTTTTGAAGTGACCGACATCCAAGTAGAAGGTTTGCAACGAGTTGCTCTCGGTGCAGCACTATTGAGTTTACCTGTGAAAGTAGGTGACACGGTAGATGAAGTTAAATTACAGCAAGCGATTAAGAGCCTTTACGGTTCAACCAATTTTGAAAACATCAGTGTCAGTCATGAAGACGGTATACTCTATGTAACGGTTAAAGAACGTCCAACTATCAGTATTATCTCGTTTGACGGTAATAAAGATATCAAAGACGAGCAGTTACAAGAAAGCCTTGACGGTTCTGGTGTTAAAGCTGGCGAATCACTTGATAGAACAATGTTGTCTGGTATTGAAAAAGGCCTGCAAGATTTCTATTACGGTGTGGGTAAATACGGTGCCAAAGTTGAAGCGCAAATCATCAACTTGCCGCGTAACCGTGTTGAGCTTAAATTTAAGTTTACCGAAGGTTTAGCGGCTGAAATCCGTCAAATCAACGTAGTAGGTAATACTGTGTTCTCAGACTCTGAGCTCATCAGTATGCTTGAGCTTAAAGACTATGTGGCATGGTGGGATTTATTTGGTGAACGTCGCTACCAAAAGCAAAAGCTACAAGCTGACTTAGAAACTATTAAAACTTATTACCATAATCAAGGCTATATTCGCTTTGAAGTGACTTCAACGCAAGTGGCGATGACACCAGACCGTAAAGGTTTGTACATCACTATTAACGTGAATGAAGGTGAAAAGTACAAGGTGAAAGAAGTTAACTTAATTGGTGACCTAATGGGTCGCGAAGAGTTAATGAGATCTATTTTGCCAATTAAAGCGGGTAACATGTACAACGGTGCCGACGTGACATTCACCGAAGAAATGTACAGCAAATACCTTGGCCGCTTTGGTTATGCTTATCCTGAAGTTAAAACCTATCCTGAAATTGATGATGAAACCAAAGAAGTGGTACTCAACATCAATGTTAAGCCGGGTAAGCGCGTGTATGTTCGCTCAATTAACTTCACTGGTAACACGGTTACCAAAGATGAGGTAATGCGCCGCGAATTACGCCAAATGGAAGGTGCGTGGTTGAATTCTGCTCAAATTGAACAGTCTAAACTACGTCTTAACCGTTTAGGTTATTTCGAAACTGTTGATGCAGAAACCATTCAAGTACCGGGCAGCGACGATTTAGTTGATGTCGCAGTGACTGTGAAAGAGCAACCGTCAGGTTCGTTCAACGCAGGTGTCGGTTATGGTACTGAATCTGGTGTGAGTTTGCAGTTTGGCGTTGAGCAAAATAACTTCCTTGGTACTGGTAACCAAGCTGGTTTTAGCGTCAACACTAACAAATATTCTAAAAGTGCTAACTTGTCTTATACCGACCCATACTTTACTAAGGATGGTGTCAGTTTAGGTGGTAGCGTTTACTGGAATGAGTTTGATGCCAACGAGGCTAACCTTGAGCGCTATAAGAATAAATCTTATGGTGTAGCGTTAAACTCTGGATTCCCGATTAACGAATCTAACCGTTTGAACGGTGGTATTGGTTATCGTCATAATACTATTTCAGAAATCTCTGCTTATGAACAAGCGTTGCGTTTCTATAATGTGTATCGTGAAACGGATGATCCTAATTCAGACTTAAGTTTTGATAACTTTGAATTGAATGCCGGTTGGTACCGCAGCACACTTAACCGTGGTACGTTCCCGACAGATGGTTCGTCGCAACGTTTAAGCGGTAAAATGACCGTGCCAGGTTCTGACTTACAGTACTTTAAAACGGATTTCGATACTAACTTCTACTTCCCTCTGACACCTCAGCATGGGTTTGTATTATTGGCTCGCGCCCGTTTAGGTTATTCAAACGGTTATGGTCAGTTTAACGACAACGATCAAATCTTACCGTTCTGGGAAAACTATTATTCTGGTGGTAGCAGTTCGTTACGTGGCTTTAAGTCTAACTCAGTAGGCCCACGTTCGTTCTATTTATACCGTGGTAGTGAGCAATGTGCGCCTGATGTTTCTGGTGATGGTTGTAGTTTACCTGGTGACCCAAATACCATTCAGGTGAGTTCTGGCCGTTCAATTGGTGGTAACGCCATTGCAACAGCAAGCTTTGAAATGATTGTTCCGACACCATTCCTTGATGAAGCTTACACTAACTCAGTGCGAACCAGTTTCTTCGTTGATGCGGGTAACGTATGGGATACTGAGTTTGATTATGACTCATATCGGACTTTACCAGCGGATCAGTTCTCTAAGTTAGAAGACTATAGCGATCCAGAACGCTTACGTGCCTCATGGGGTATGAGCGTGCAGTGGTTATCGCCAATGGGACCTATGGTATTCAGTTTAGCTTGGCCACTGAAAGAATATGAAGATGACGAGACAGAGATTTTCTCATTCAATATTGGCAAAACGTTCTAAAACAAATACACTCGGCAGGTTTTGCTGATAACAACAAGTTTAACAAGGAGTCTACTTTGAAAAAGATGGTAAATCGCGCATTAATTACATTGGCATTGTTTGCTACCCCTATGCTAGCCCAAGCGGAAAAACTCGCTGTGGTTGATATGGGTGAAGTGTTCGAGCAGTTGCCACAGCGCGAACAAATTTCTAAATCATTAAAAGCTGAGTTTGGTGACCGTGTTGCTGAAGTCCAAAAAATGCAAGAAGAAATGCGTTCTTTGGTTGAGAAACAACAACGTGACGGCGCCTTAATGAGCGATTCACAAAAGACTGAATTAGTACGTAAAATGGAATCATTAAAGTCTGAATTCCAGTTGAAAGGCAAAGCATTAGATGAAGACATGCGTCGTCGTCAAGGTGAAGAGCAAAACAAACTATTAGTTCAAGTTCAAAAAGCGATTAATACCATTGCTGGTAAAGAAAAATACGACATGGTGCTACAACGTGGCGCAGTTATTTTTGTTAAGCCAGAAGCTGACATCAGCAGCAAAGTGGTAGAAGCCTTAAGCAAAGGCAAATAATAAGTATGCAAAAAGTGACTTTAAAAGAGCTTAGCCAACTATTAGGGGCAACGATTAAAGGCGACGCCACGCTGGAAATAACCAGTGTCGCTACCCTTGAAAGTGCAACTAAAGGCCAACTCTCTTTTTTAGCCAATAGTAAGTACCGTGCTCAGCTTGAGGCAACTCAAGCTAGTGCGGTATTGCTGAGCGAAAAAGAAGCAAGTGGTTATCATGGTAACGCCCTGATTGTTAGCGATCCTTACGTAGGGTTTGCTCGAGTAGCGCAATTACTTGATACCACCCCAAAAGAAACGCCTGGTATTCATCCTTCGGCTCAAATAGATGCATCAGCCATTTTAGGTGACGGTGTGGCTATTGGTGCAAATGCAGTGATAGGTGCCAATGTTATTTTGGGTGAAAATGTTCAGATTGGTCCAGGTTGTGTGGTGGGTGAAACCAGTATTATTGGTTCAAACACGCGTCTTTGGGCGAACGTGAGCGTTTATCATAATGTCCATATTGGCCATCATTGCATCGTCCATTCAGGGACTGTTATTGGCTCTGATGGCTTTGGTTATGCCAATGAGCGCGGTAACTGGATTAAAATTCCACAAACCGGCGGCGTTCGGATTGGCAATCATGTCGAAATTGGCGCATGTACTTCCATTGACCGTGGTGCGTTGTCGCATACCGAGATCCACGATGGCGTGATTATCGACAACCAAGTTCAAATTGCTCATAATGTCATTATCGGCCAAAATACTGCAATGGCTGGCGGCTCTATTATTGCTGGCAGTTCTACCATTGGTAAATATTGTATCCTCGGTGGCGGTAGTGCTGTTGCTGGACACCTGAGTGTCGCTGATGGTGTACACATATCAGGCGGAACAAACGTGACCAGCATTATCCGTGAAAAAGGTGTGTATTCGTCTGCTACCATCGCAATGGAAAATAAATTATGGCGTCGAAACACTGTTCGTTTCCGTCAATTAGATGAATTATTTAGCCGAGTGAAAACCCTCGAGAAAAGTGCTAAGGGCACAGAATAATTGTAATTCTGCCTTATTTAAGGAATGTAGTGTGTCAAACCAATTAAACACCATGGATATTAAAGAGATACTTAAATATCTGCCTCATAGATATCCATTTTTGTTGATCGATCGTGTATTGGACTTTACTGTAGGTGAGCACTTACATGCGATTAAAAATGTCACCATAAATGAGCCTTTTTTTCAGGGACATTTTCCGATACAGCCTGTGATGCCTGGCGTGCTCATTTTAGAAGCCATGGCACAAGCAACGGGTTTACTTGCATTTAAAACCATGAGTACAGAGCCGTCTCCAGAGGTACTGTATTATTTTGCTGGTATTGATAAAGCGCGTTTCAAACGTGTTGTTGAGCCAGGTGACCAAATACATTTTCACGTTAAAATGATTAAAGAGCGTCGCGGTATTGGTGTATTTGTTGGTGAAGCCTTGGTTGATGGTGAACTGGTTTGTTCTGCTGAAATCATGTGTGCACGTAGAGAGATTAAGAAGTGATAGATAAATTAGCGTTTGTTCATCCAACAGCCAAAATTGGTAATAACGTCACTATTGGTCCTTGGACCTACATTGGTGAAAACGTTGAAATCGGCGACGACACATGGATAAGTTCTCATGTTGTGGTTAAAGGTCCAACGGTTATCGGTAAAGGTAATCGTATTTTTCAATTCTCTTCAGTTGGTGAAGAGTGTCAAGATAAAAAGTACGCAGGCGAACAAACTCGCTTAATTATCGGCGACAATAACATCATTCGTGAGTCGGTTACCATTCACCGTGGTACGACCCAAGATAAAGGTGAAACTCGCATCGGTTCTAACTGTCTGTTTATGGCGTATGTTCATATTGCCCACGACTGTTTTGTCGGTGATAACGTTATTATGGCCAATAATGCTTCAATTGCGGGTCATGTACATGTTGGCGATTGGGTTATTTTGGGCGGCATGACTGGCGTGCATCAGTTTGTACACATTGGCGCGCATGCCTTTACCGCGGGTGCTTCACTTATTTTGCAAGATGTTCCCCCATTTGTGATGGCTGCTGGTTCTCCTGCAGTACCGCGTGGATTAAACTTAGAAGGCTTAAAACGCCGTGGTTTTACCAAAGAAAACCAACGAGCAATCTTGAGTGCGTATAAAGCGGTTTTCCGTAAGAGTTTAACCATTGAAGAAGCTAACGCTGAATTAATCGAGGCCGCTGAAAAAGACATCAATGTGAAAGCATTTATGGAATTTATCAACCACTCTGCTCGTGGCATTATTCGATAGACGGAAACGATGACCAACTCTCCTTCAAAAGTATTCGCCATTGTCGCCGGAGAAATCTCCGGCGATATTTTAGGTGCCGGTTTAGTTAATTCACTCAAAAAACGCTACCCTGATGCGCGCTTTATCGGCATTGGTGGCCCTCGAATGCAAGCTCTAGGGTTTGAGAGTTTATTCCCAATGGAAGAACTGTCGATCATGGGCTTAGTCGAAGTGTTATCACATTTACCTCGACTGCTTCATATTCGTTCAAGTCTCGTGAAACAAATTACTGAATTAGCGCCAGACTGTTTTATTGGTATTGATGCGCCCGATTTTAATATTGGCGTAGAGCTTAAATTAAAAGCCAAAGGGATTAAAACAGTCCATTATGTCAGCCCGTCAGTATGGGCTTGGCGTCCAAAACGTATATTTAAAATTGCTAAAGCTACTAATATGGTGTTGTCGTTATTGCCGTTTGAGAAAGCGTTTTACGACCAACATCAAGTACCTTGTACCTTTGTGGGGCACACACTTGCGGACGATATTCCGATGCACAGTGATAAGCTGGCTGCTCGGCAGTTATTAGGATTAGATCCTAATGCTGAATACTTGGCAGTATTGCCAGGGTCCAGAGGCGGAGAGCTAAAGCAATTAGCTGAACCATTTATAAAAGCTGCTCAGTTAGTTAAGCAAACCTTTCCAGACATCAAATTTGTCACCCCAGTGGTTAATGATGCTCGTCGACAACAGTTTCTTGCTGCACTGGAGGAGTTTGCTCCCGATCTAGAAGTCACTATTGTTGAAGGTCAATCTCGCGAAGTCATGGCTGCTGCAGATTGTATTTTATTAGCATCTGGCACCGCGACATTAGAGGCCATGCTGGTTAAACGTCCTATGGTTGTGTCGTATCGGGTTAGCCCAATTACATATGCCATCGCGATTAAAATGATGAAAATCAAAAATTATTCGTTGCCTAATTTACTCGCAAACGACACCATCGTGCCAGAACTGATGCAAGCCAATTGCCAACCACAGTTAATTGCCGATGCGATAATCAACCAGCTTAATCAAGATTTTGCACCGCTAAATACCCGCTTTGAAGAATTACATCAATTGCTAAAGTGTAATGCCAGCGAGCGAGCTGCAGATGCTGTAGTAGCATTATTACCAGCGCCGTAACCTGACTAGGATAAGCTAATATGTCGACATTATCGGTTGTGATAAAAGATATTACCCCTGAACAAGTAGCCATTATTTCACAAGGGCTTGTTGCTGGTGTTGACGAAGTTGGACGTGGTCCATTGGTTGGCGATGTGGTCACTGCCGCGGTGATATTAGACCCAAATAAACCGATTGTTGGCCTTAATGATTCTAAGAAGCTTAGCGAGAAACGTCGTAATTCCTTATATCAACAGATTATGGATAATGCGCTAAGTGTCAGTATTGGCCGTGCCAGCCCTGCTGAAATCGATGAGCTGAATATTTTGCATGCCACCATGTTGGCCATGCAGCGCGCAGTAGCCGGGTTATCCATTTTACCAGAACGAGTGCTGGTAGATGGTAATCGGGTGCCGGATTTTGGTATTGCCAGTCATGCGATAATTAAAGGCGACGGCTTAGTGGCTGCTATTAGTGCGGCATCCATTATTGCCAAAGTCACTCGTGATGCCGAGATGGACGCGTTAGACAATCTGCACCCGCAGTATGGCTTTGCTAAGCATAAAGGGTACCCAACCAAAGCGCACTTTGAAGCGCTAGCCTTGTATGGCGTATTACCTGAACATCGTAGAAGTTTTAAACCTGTCGCTGAACGTATATTGCTTCAGGATACATTTTGATAATAGCCAAATTAAGCGAGTTTATCGTTGGATAACATCGCGTAGTTTGGTAGTCTAAATCCCGCATTTTCGTGTTGTTTCATTCATCTTTTTCGAAGAAAAAATATTCTATGTCCGATCCTCGTTTTGTTCATTTGCGCGTCCACAGTGATTATTCAATGTCAGATGGCGTTGCTAAAGTTAAACCTATTATTGCTGCTGCTGAAAATCAGGGGATGGCAGCAATAGCGTTAACTGATCAGAACAACTTTTGTGGTTTGGTTAAGTTTTATGGTGCTTGTAATGGTGCGGGAATTAAGCCGATCATTGGCGCCGATTTTTGGGTGCAAACCCCTGGATTTGAAAAAGAATTCTGTGCCTTAACCATTATCGCGATGAACAATGAAGGTTACCAAAACCTGACCCAACTGATCAGTGAAGCCTATCTTCGCGGTCATGTTGATAACCGTGTGGTGATCGACCAAGATTGGTTAGTCAAATATAACAGCGGCTTGATCATTATCTCGGGTGCCAAAGATGGCGATGTCGGTAAGGCATTATTAAAAGGTAATCAAAACCAAGTAGAGTCGCTGATTGCCTTTTATCAACAACACTTTGAAGATCGATATTACCTCGAGCTTATCCGCACTGGTCGTGCACATGAAGAACGCTATTTACACATGGCGGTTGAGCTAGCATCAACCAAAGGTTTACCTGTAGTTGCCACTAACCAAGTGGTGTTTTTAAAACAAGATGACTTTGAAGCACATGAAATCCGGGTGGCAATTCATGATGGTTTTACCTTAGTCGATCCGCGTCGCCCTAAAACATACAGCGATCAACAATACCTGCGCACCGAAGATGAAATGATCGCATTATTTGCCGATATTCCGTCGGCAATTCAAAACAGCGTTGAAATCGCGAAACGCTGTAATGTCACTATTCGCCTAAATGAATACTTTTTGCCTAATTTCCCTACTGGCGACTTATCCATTGAAGATTTCTTGGTTAATGTGTCAGTTAAAGGCTTAGAAGAACGTCTCGAATTTTTATTTCCAGACCCACAAGTTCGCGTTGAAAAACGTGTCGAATATGACGAACGCCTCGAGATTGAACTGAAAGTCATTAACCAGATGGGTTTCCCTGGTTACTTCCTTATCGTGATGGAGTTTATTCAGTGGGGCAAAGACAACGGCATTCCAGTTGGCCCAGGCCGTGGTTCTGGTGCGGGTTCATTAGTCGCATACGCGCTTAAAATTACCGACTTAGATCCACTAGAATACGATTTACTGTTCGAACGATTCTTGAACCCTGAACGTGTATCCATGCCCGATTTCGACGTCGACTTTTGTATGGACCGACGCGACGAAGTCATTGATCACGTTGCCGAGTTATACGGCCGAGAAGCGGTATCACAGATTATTACCTTTGGTACTATGGCGGCCAAAGCCGTTGTGCGCGATGTTGGCCGCGTATTAGGTCATCCTTACGGCTTTGTTGAACGGTTAACTAAATTAATCCCCGCAGAACCAGGGATGACATTGGCGAAAGCCTTTGAAGTTGAACCCGCGCTTCCTGAAGCCTATGACGGCGATGAAGACGTTAAAGAGCTTATCGATATGTGTCGCCGCTTAGAAGGGGTAACACGTAACGCGGGTAAGCATGCCGGTGGTGTGGTTATCGCACCGACTCGAATTACCGATTTTGCACCGCTATATTGCGATGCCGAAGGCTTAAACCCAGTAACACAATTTGATAAAAATGACGTTGAAACTGCTGGTCTGGTTAAGTTCGATTTCTTGGGCTTACGTACCTTAACCATTATTGATTGGGCATTGCAGATGATTAATCCGCGCCTGATTAAAGAAGGTAAAGAACCCGTTAGTATCGAAGCCATTCCGCTTGCCGATCCTGCCTGTTTTAGATTACTGCAACGCTACGAAACAACCGCGGTATTCCAGCTGGAATCTCGCGGTATGAAAGACCTGATTAAACGTCTGCAGCCCGACTGTTTTGAAGACATGATTGCACTCGTGGCTCTTTTCCGCCCAGGTCCCTTGCAATCAGGCATGGTTGACAACTTTATTGAACGTAAGCACGGCCGTGAGGAAGTGTCCTACCCAGATGCTGAATATCAGCATGAGTCACTAAGAGAGTTATTGTCACCGACTTACGGCATCATTTTGTACCAAGAGCAGGTCATGCAGATTGCTCAGGTATTGTCGGGTTACACCCTAGGCGGCGCGGATATGCTCCGTCGTGCAATGGGTAAGAAAAAACCTGAAGAAATGGCCAAGCAGCGCGGCACGTTTAAAGAAGGGGCGATTAATAACGGCGTCGACGGCGACTTGTCGATGAAAATCTTCGATTTGGTGGAAAAGTTCGCCGGTTACGGTTTTAACAAATCGCATTCTGCCGCTTATGCACTGGTGTCGTATCAAACCTTGTGGTTAAAAACCCATTTCCCATCGCAATTTATGGCCGCGGTAATGTCTGCCGACATGGACAACACCGACAAAATCGTCACCTTGGTTGATGAATGTGAACGCATGGGCTTGCCGCTAATTCCGCCCGATGTCAACAAAGGCTTATTCAAGTTTACTGTCGATGACGACCTTAATATTGTTTATGGTATCGGCGCGATTAAAGGCGTCGGTGAAGGCCCGGTAGATTCTATTTTAACAGCCCGTAAAAATGGACCGTTTACCGACCTGTTCGATTTTTGTGCTCGAATTGATTTGAAAAAACTCAATAAGCGAGTAATTGAAAAGCTTATCCTTGCAGGCGCCTTAGACACATTAGGCCCGCATCGAGCATCAATGATGGCGACCTTGCCTCAAGCGATTAGTGCTGCGGCGCAACATGCTAAAGCAGAAGCGACTGGTCAAAATGACATGTTTGGTTTACTCAATAGTGAACCTGAAGACAGTAAGCAAAACTTTGTCCATTGTACTCCGTGGCCAGACAAAATCTGGTTGGAAGGTGAGCGCGAAACATTAGGACTTTACCTTACTGGTCACCCTATTAATCAGTATTTAAAAGAACTGAAGCAATACACTAATGGCCGCTTAAAAGACATTCACCCAACCGAGCGCGGTAAAACCGTAAAAGCAGCTGGTCTAGTGGTGGCAACACGGGTGATGATCACTAAGCGTGGCTCTAAAATGGGCTTAGTCACATTAGATGATAAAAGTGCCCGTTTAGAAGTCATGCTATTTACCGAGCCGTTTGAGAAGTTTGGTCATATGCTTGAAAAAGATCGCATTCTTATTTGTGAAGGTGATGTCAGCTTTGATGATTTCTCTGGCGGCAATCGCATGAACGCCCGTAATATCATTGAAATTGGCGAAGCGCGCAGTCACTTTGCCAAAGCGGTTGAAATCAATGTTCATGGCGATGATGTCACGCCAGAGTGGTTACAAACCTTTGAGCAAACATTAACACCGTGGCGTAAGGGCGCTGTGCCTGTGGTGATTAACTACACCAAACAACAAGCCAGTGGCAAAATCGTGTTAGGTGAAGAGTGGCGAGTTAATCCTAGTGATGAGTTAATGTTAGCCCTCGAAAGCATGCTTGGTTCAACTAACGTCAAAATCGTGTTTAATTAGGCGCGCATCATGATTGAAAAGTCTTCGTTATCAGAGCAAATAAGTGCACCACAACTGCTAAGTTTGCTCGAACAAGCGATATTACCCCTTTATCAAATGAATGTAGTTAAAGGTGAATCATCGCCTAAGTTAGTACTGGCTTACAGTGGCGGCGTTGACTCAGAAGTGCTCGCATGTGGATTAAGTGCCTTGGCACACAAGCATCCGCATATTGCTTGCCTGCTTATTCATGTTCATCATGGACTTAGTGTCAATGCTAACACTTGGGTACAGCACTGTATCACTCGAGCTAATCATTATCAGCTTCCAGTGCAGATTGAACGAGTTAAGGTTGAAAAGGGCCCTCGGCAGAGTTTAGAGGCGCAAGCCCGTGATGCTCGTTACCAAGCATTTGACCGTTATCTTAATCCCGGCGATATTTTATTGACCGCACATCATCAAGATGATCAACTTGAAACCTTATTACTCGCGTTAAAACGTGGCCAAGGCCCAAAAGGCTTAGCGGCAATGGGGGCGGTACAAGCTTACAAACAAGCTTGGTTAGTTAGACCATTATTAGATATCAGTCGCGATCAAATTGAGCAATTTGCGGCGCAAAAACAACTATCCCATATCGAAGATGAAAGTAACCAAGACGACAGCTTTGATAGAAATTTTTTACGCCTCGATATCATTCCAAGATTAAAACAGCGCTGGCCAAGTATTGCGATTACCGCAGGGCGTAGCGCCGCATTATGTGCCGAGCAACAACAGGTTATTGACGACGAAGTGAGTCATCGCTTACCCGAGTGGTTAATAGTGCCCGGCGATACAAATGCATTAATGACCGAATCAACCGGGTTTAAACTCACCGGGTTTGGTCAATTGAGTGCCGCTTGGCAAGCATTACTGTTTCGCGGTTATTTAATTCATTGTGGCGTTAGTTTACCTTCGCAAGCGCAATTACAGCAGATCCTGTCACAACTGTTAGCGGCTAAAGACGACGCGAATATGTCGATTCAGTGGGGCGATTATCAGGTTAAACGTTTTGCTGGCATCGCTTATGTGGTTAGTCATAAAGAGTTAGAGGTTATTGATGCAAGTACAGTGCAACAACCATTTGAGCAACTGCTTAAAGGCGAGCTGCAACAGATAGTGTGCCGCGTTGCTCACAAGCAATACCCGCTGGGTCTGCAAATTGCTGCGGACAATACGCCGCTACTTACTTTACCCAATAATACCGCCTTGAGCATACGCTTTGGCGCGGCAGGTTCAATTAAATGTCAGCCACAATTTGCCACATCACAACGGCAAAAACCGCGCGAATTAAAGAAATTGTGGCAAGAATGTAATATCCCGCCATGGCGTAGACCACAAATCCCGTTAGTTTTTTATGGTGACACTTTAGTCGCCGCCGTTGGTTTATGGGTCGACAAACGCTATTTAGCGCAAACAGGTGAGCAAGGGATTTGTATACCGCTTTTTGACGCACGATGAAGAGTGATAACAGCAGGTCAAGACGATAACAAGCGATAGAAACAGGCAAAAGCGGTAACAGTCTGCCAAGATGGTAACAAGCGATAACAACGAGTAAAGCTATAGGTGCTTGGACGCTTCGCGACTAGATGCGATAAAAGCGTTAGGTTTTGGGTGATGAAGGCATAGCAGTAAAGCCTAACACTGCACTAAGTTACTATCTAAAATAGGTAGTATTAAATTGTTTCAGTTAGGCCACAGATGTTTAGCTTTCCTGTTAATTGACGGCTTGACAGATCCTTTCTGGCTGGAGCAATTTCTCCGCCTGACTTTCAATATGTTCTCCAGATCCTGTTTGACCGTAATTAAATTCAGTTGCAAAAAATGAAGCATCTATTTCTGTTTTATTTTTTAATGCTATCGGCAATACAGAGCAAAGTTTTTTAACTGCTAAGTCTATTTTGTTTGACTCAATCAATTGTAATGTCGTTGTCGACATTTGGATCTCTGCCGCGGCAACACTTTGCCCGCCATAAGCGAAAAACTTCAATGCAACAAAACCTGCACCTACAACACCAAGTGTAAAGCTGATTAAAGCCACCATAATAAATTTCATGTATTTTCCTTTTCACATTAATTAGCGTTAAGAGATAGAGTGAGTCGTGCGAAATAACAACGGTACGCATATTCCATATCAAACTTACCCAGAGACATATTATCTTTGATATACAGCCTTTGACATAATATGTCTCACTATGTTTGCTAAGACATATTATGTCAACTTATTTTTGATATAGGCAAAATTAACTCAATATTATTATGTGAAACAGAGCAGAGTTTTATTTCCAACTTTTACGAATAATAATGTTTACTCTAATCCTTTTTTCAATGTGGCGATCTTGTTGCTACAATGGTTTTTCTTAATACTCAACAGAGGATGTTGTCTGTGAATACCTTTCGTTTATTAGCCGTGTTTGGTGTGTTGCTTCTGCCAAGCGTAAACGCTACCCCATTTCAATTTGATCAAAAAACCTATCGTCAAAATGTGCAAACCTTAGCAAGTGATGAATTTGAAGGCCGTGGGCCTTTATCTCATGGTGAAAAACTGACGGTTGAGTATTTAGAAAACGCCTACAAAGCAATGGGACTCGCTCCTGGTTTTGGTGACAGTTATCGTCAAGCTGTGCCAATGGCTAAAATTACTGCCGATCAAACAATGCAGTTGAGAATGGGTGATTTAGTGTTCAACAACGGCACTGATTTCACTGCCCGTACTGAACAAGTTCAGCCTCAAGTGAGTGTAGATAACAGCGATGTAGTGTTTGTTGGCTATGGTATTAATGCGCCAGAATATCAATGGAATGACTACGCTAACATTGATGTTAAAGGCAAAACCGTGATTATGCTGGTCAATGACCCAGGCTTTGCGACTCAAGATCCTGCCGTCTTTAAAGGCAATGCCATGACCTATTATGGCCGTTGGACTTATAAGTATGAGGAGGCTGCAAGGCAGGGCGCCAAAGCGGTGTTTATTGTCCACGAAACTGCACCAGCAGCCTACGGCTGGAACGTCGTTGAAAACAGCAACACTAATACTAAATACACCTTAGTTGATGATCAAAATAATCAATCACACATTGGCGTCATGGGTTGGATCCAGCACCAAACCGCGCAAAAAGTGTTTCAAGCAGCAGGCTTAGACTTTGATAAAGTCAAACTCACCGCAGCAAAAGCGGGTTTTAAGTCTATACCACTTAAACTCAAAGCCAATTTAGCAGTAAAAAATACCATTGAATTAGCCACCTCATATAACGTAGCAGGGCTGATACCAGGTACCAGCCAAGCCGACGAATGGTTAGTCATGCATGCCCATTGGGATCATTTAGGTAAAACCTTGCAAGATGGTAAAACGGTTATTTTAAACGGCGCCGTCGACAATGCCTCTGGCGTTGCTGGTGTATTGCAATTAGCGCGTCATTTTAAAGCGCAAAACAAAGCACCTAAACGCTCTATTCTGTTTACTGCATTTACCGCAGAAGAAACAGGCCTTATTGGCGCGCAATACTTTGCTGCCAATCCTCCGGTACCGACTAAACAACTGGTATCGTTTTTAAACATAGACGGCATGAATGTAGGCAATGGTGTTAATTACATCCTGCGTTATGGCCAAGGCGTATCAGAACTTGAAACCTATTTAGATGATGCCGCCAAAGCACAAGGCCGCACTGTAAAGGCTGATCCTCGTCCACAAAATGGCTTAATGTTCCGTTCAGACCACTTTGCCTTAGCCCAACAAGGCGTCCCCGGGTTAATGTTCATGAGCTTAGGCGACACCGACCCAGACTACATTGCCCATAAATACCATCAAGGCGCAGACGATTACGATGCCAGCTGGAATTTAGGCGGGGTAGAGCAAGACTTAGCTTTAATCAGCGACATCATTGAAAAGCTAGCCAACAACAACGACTGGCCAAAATGGATTGAAGATTCAGACTTTAAAAAACGCAGAGCGGAAGACGGTAAATAACCGTAGTATATTTTTATTTTAAATGGCCTATGGCCACTAAGGTCGTGGCGCTTCGCCCACACCAGACTTTTTCAAACTTCGTTTGAATTGAGATCGCAAGGTTCCACCCTGCACTGGCCAAGAGGGGATCAACAGCAATCCCCTCTTGGATCACCCCTGCCGTTCCGGCAACATTTTCAAACAGCGAAAAGGTCGCGACGGAAATGGATCCAGCTTTTAACTTCGTCTTAGTGTTCTTCGGCCTTATTCGAAAATGCTAACGCTTCCGATGGTACATCCTGTACCGCGAAAGCTAGCCTGACATCCATGTCATGCTCACGCTATTTTCTTCAACGCCCTCAAGTTAAAAGTTGAATAAAACCTATTGACAAAAAGTGTTTAAGTTTAACTAAAACAGTTGGTTAGGTTTTTTGTTGCACATTGCAACCAACAATTTTAGTCCGCTTAACGCGGTGTTGAACGAAGCCGCTGCACGGAGCCAAATGAAGTTTCAATTGGACGTATAATCCTCATTGAAATCGTTGGGCTTAAAGATGTAAGATAGAAAATACAATGAAAAGGAATTTCAATGAAAAACTTACCTACTACTCGATACCAATTGACTCAAAACTGCTCTGTAGCCCAGAGCCAGCATCAAAAAAAGCAAATTCCTATAGCATGAAGTATACCAATTAATTTGGACTAGGCATCGGCCAAGTCCAATAAGCGATTTATGCCTTGCAAACAGCGCAACGCATAAATACTAAAACGTTATATTTCTAAGGAGAGTTATGTCCTACGCAGCAACAGTTTCAGGGGCAGCAACAACTAATACTTTTGCATACATGTTCATCGGTGCAAAGCATATGCTTGAACAGGCAGAGGAAAGTGAGATTGGACAGTTATACAATATTGTAAGTTGTCTAACCTATTGCGCATTTACTCTTGAGGCTTACTTCAATCATTTTGGAAAACTTCAAAATGATGATTGGGATAATATTGAGCGGAATTATTCAAAGCTAAAGAAATACAAGAAATTCTGTAAGGATTTAGATTTATCAATTGACTTTAAAAAACCTCCATACAGCTCCTTAATCGAAATTTTTTCATACCGAGACCAAATGGCGCATGGTAAATCAACCATAGAATTTGTAACCAAAGAAGTTGAGCTTGAGATCGAAAAACCCAATGAGTTTAGGGCAGGCGCAGGCTGGCAAGAATATGCAACAATTGATAATGCAAAGAAGGCCCTTGAGCACACTAGCCAAATAATATCAGAGCTGCATATTGCTGCCGGATATGGTGACAAGCCATTCAATAAGTTAGGTTCAGGTTTGTTTGGAGTTAGTATCAATCGAAATATAACAAGTGGTTCGTAGGGACGCCTACGGCGCCCCACAACCAAGCGTTAGCTATCGTTCGTGTATCAATCAAAAATAGGTGTTCAAAATGACAAAAGTATCACTTTCAGTATTCGCAACTAATGCAACTGTTACTTATGATGTAACGCCTAGTGGTAAATCTAAGTTTCCCATTAAAATTAATTATGACGCTGGAACTGCCATGGATCGAGTGCAAGAATGTCATGATTACGATACAAGATTACCTTCATCTTTTAAGCTAATTGAAGGTACTAGGGTCTTTAAAAACAAAAATTGTTATATCACCTTTGCAATGTACCGAAGAGATGATAAATCTAATCTTCTAGTTACATGTAAATGTAATCAGCAAGAATTAACTCAATCTGAAGCAGTCGATTTAATTGAAAAAGGGATGAAGTTGGCGCTAGAGAAAAACAATAGCTAACTAATTAGGATAGGCCGCGCGAAGCCGCGTCCTTATCCCAAGTGTTGAACAAGCCCGAACACGTGAGATGTGACTCTTTATTATGTAATTAACAGTTCGAGAAACGCGCTGTTTGATGTGATTGTTAGCTAACTACTTTTCAGTAGCCAGCACGTTCCCTTAGCCTCTTTGCTAATTAGTTAACTCGCTATATTTCAGTATCTTAAAAACTAACTATGCCACCCATACTTCTAATCCTAAGTGATTTTTGACCAAAATCCGCTGCTGTTTAGCTTATAAATGATCAGATAGCCCTGAACTTGAGGCCGTTGAAGAAAATGACGTGAGCTAGCCAAGGATGGCGAGCTAGCTTTCGAGGGGAAGGGACGCCCCATCGGAAGCGTTAGCATTTTCGAATAAGGCCGAAGCAGATTCCGAATGCAGGTCAAAGTTAAATCAATCCCCATGGCGACCTTTTCGTTTTTTGAAATTGTTGCGGGGCGGCTGGGAGTTCCAAGAGGGAATAGCCGTTGGTTTCCTCTTGGTCTGGTGTGGGCGAAGCGCCACGACGTTAGTGGCCGCAGGCCATAAGCACAAACAACAAAAGAAACAGCTGGATTCCAGTTCAACAGCACTACCAGAACGACAGTAAATTTGGCTCATGCAAGGTGCAACCTTGCGATCTCAATTCAAACGCAGTTTGAAAAGCCAGTTGTGGCTGCTTGCCATAAAAAGCTTAACCATCTTAAGCCAAAGATGATTTAACCACTAGACAAGACACCTGTTTCTGCTTCCCATACTGCATCACCTGCGCCAGCTCTGACTGACTAATCGGTACATATGCAGCGTTAATCGCATCTTTTTGAGCTTCAACAAATGGGTCGTGAATAAACATAAACTGCTCGTTGTAACCGCTTAATACCACCCAATGTGGGCCTTTCTCGCCATTAAAGCGATAAGTACTTATCATCAGCAAAACGGCATAACCGCTGTCAATCCAATGTTTAATTTGAACCAGTGTAGGTGCCGCGTTGTGTATCTCAATACCTTGCGAAATCAGCTGTTGGCAAAAATCGTCATGCACAATCGTAATGACGGCTTTTTTATTGCTATCACGGACGCTATCAATAAAAGGAACCGAGGTTGATTGGCTGTACATTTCAATTTGTAAGCCACGCTTAATCGCTGCTAAGGCTAAGCCATGAACACTGCAACCGCCGTGGCCGCTGGTCATAAAAATAGTGGTGGCTTCGCGCCAGATGCTCAGCTCATCAACTCGACTTGGATTATATTGCGGCTTTACCGCACTCATGGCCATCATTAAGCAGGCCGCGCCACAGGTAAATGGGGTGGTTTGTACATACAAAGGCATCTTGATGACTTTGCTTGGCCCTGGTGGGTCTAGGCGTTTGTGCATGCGCACGCCATCAGCCAAGTCGTCATAATAATGCACTAAGGTTTTTAGGACTTTATAACCCATTTTTAAATAAAGATTTTTGGCAGCGATATTGTCGTTTCGCACTTCTAGGCGTAATGTAATGAAACCACGTTCGACTACTGTGTGCTCACATTGTGTGACCAGTTCGAAGGCAATGTTGCGACCTCTAAATTCGCTTGCAACGGCAATAGAGTAAAGCCTAGCTAGCCGAGTGCCTCGATGAAATAGCACCAGAGCATAGCCTGCAAGTGTGCCGTCTATTTCGGCCACTAATAAGCTGTCCAGAGGTGAATTGAGAAAGCGTTTCATCTGCCGAGAACTGATTTTATCGCCACTAAATGCATTGTTTTCGATGTGGTTTAGTTGCGGTAAATCGCTGGGGGTCGCTTGACGAATAAGCATGAGTCGGCTCGAGTTGGCAAAACATGATAGTGGCTTAATTTACGCGCTAAACCGCACAAGAGGCAACAGATATTTATGGCTCATTTTTTAATTGTCACCGATGATGTTAATGATTGGCGTCCCTATTTGCCCAGTGACCATATGGTCACGGTTCATGATTATTTAGAAATGGGTGCATTTGCAGATCAAAGCGCCATGCAAGTGATTAACTTGTGTCGTAGTTATGACTATTTAAGCACAGGTTATTACTGCTCGTTAATGGCGGAAGCCCGTGGGCATCGCGTGATCCCTCGGGTAATGACCATTAATGATTTATCTCAGGACCGTTTTTTTAGTTTGCCGCAATCAGGCTTAGATAAGCTGCCAGAGTCGGTGAATGAAATCAGCATGAAGCTGTATTTTGGCTATTGTGATAATCCGTTGCTAGACAAGCTTGCGCGTAAAATATTTGAACGTTTTACTGTGCCTGTATTGCAGGTGAATTTGTTAAAAATGTCAGGTAAATGGCAAGTTAACACCATTGAGCCTGCTGCGTTTCAAGATTTAACCGAGCCTGAACAAGATTTATTTGCCAAGTATCTTGAAGTGTTTTCACAAAAAGTATGGCGTTTACCGAAACCGTCGAAACGTTATCGTTACGAAATTGCCATGCTGGTGGATGAGCATGAGAAAATGCCGCCATCAGATAAAGCCGCGTTAAAGTTATTTACTAAGTCGGCTAATCGTATTGGCATGGATTTAGTCCAAATTGGTTCTCATGATCTGGCTCGGTTAAGTGAATTTGATGGTTTGTTTATTCGCTCAACCACTAATATCAGCAACTTTACTTATCGGTTTGCTAAAGCTGCTGAGCAACTTGGGCTAGTGGTAATGGATGATCCTGAATCCATTATGAAGTGCACTAATAAGGTGTTTTTAACCGAACTATTAAACAAGCATAAAGTGCCCGTACCCAAGAGTTTAATCTTTAAAGCCTCAGATAAAAACTGGGCCGATAATGTTATTAACACCATAGGGTTACCAATTGTACTTAAAGTACCCGACGGCGCATTTTCGCTCGGGGTGGTTAAAGTTAAAGACCGTGAAACTTTACTTGAACAAGCAGCGATAATCTTTGAGCACAGTGCGCTAATTTTAGCGCAGGCGTTTATGCCAACCGATTATGACTGGCGTATCGGCGTGCTAAATCGCCAACCTATTTATGCCTGTCGTTACTTTATGAGTCGTGGTCATTGGCAGATTTACCAACATCATCAAAGTGGTCGTGTTAGCAGTGGTGATTTTGACTGTATCGATTTGAAGATGGTGCCACAAAATATTGTCGATGCAGCGGTCAAAGCGTCTAATTTAATTGGCGCAGGCTTGTATGGTGTCGATTTAAAAGAAATTGATGGTAAAGCTTATGTGATTGAAGTGAATGACAATCCGAGTATCGACCATGGCGTTGAGGATTTGTTTTTAGGTGATCTAGTCTATGACCGAGTGATGACTGAGTTTTTAAGGCGTATTCAGCTTCGCGGTATGTAATTACCATACAATAATCAACCAATAAAAAAAGACCTGTTAAGGTCTTTTTTATTAATTAGTTGTTACTACATAAGTATAAGGTTGTGCTAATTAGCGCAAATTCGGTAGCAGTTACGTCCGGCTGCTTTCGCGGAATACATGGCTTTATCGGCACGCTCATATATATTTTCTGCTTGTTGCTGCGGTTTGGACTCCGCAATACCTAAACTGCACTGAATGTTATATTCGGTAAGCTCTGAATGTTTTGGCATCATATCAATGATACGTTGGCATACTATTGCAGCGGCCTGGGCATCCCCTTGGGTAACGATCACAAACTCATCACCGCCAATTCTAAAGGCTTGGTCTGTATTACGAATGGCTTCATTAATTAATGCGGCAAAGCCTACTAATACAAAATCACCGACTTTATGGCCATGCGCATCGTTAAGTTGTTTAAATTTATCTAAATCTAATACAATTAAAGACACTTGGCCTTGCTGGCGATTAGCTCGTGCTAATGCGATGTCGATTGCCTGGCGGTAATAATAACGATTACCTAATTGGGTTAGTGCATCAAACATGGCTTGATTAGACATATTTTGATACTTCAACGCATTATTCAACGGTTGAATTAATATGCCTTCAAGTTGCTCTAAAGTGTGTTTTTGCGCCGAACTAAGTGCTACAGACAACTGATAGGTTATGATAAACGTATCTTGGTTATCGTTAATAGTACGTTGCAGTTCAATACCGTAGTGACGTCCCCAAACAAACTTTTGTTTGTCTAGGTTCAATTGTAGTCCTTTAATCGGCAAATGTTGTCCTAGGATCTTGCCGAAGCAGGCAAAAACTGTCCGAGGATCTAAACTTCCATGTAGTTGTTGAATCACTTGAATAAGGTCCAGTTCGGGTTCCATATTCAAGTAAGCGTCTGAACGGTACCAGTAATCTTCAGGATATAATTCTGTCGCTATTGAAAAATCCATAATATTGGTTCCAGTACGTTACAACTAATTACCATATTGTTAGCAATAATCGTGCCTATGAAAAATTTTCTATAGTTATTAATTGGTTGTTGTTTTACTGTAGTGCTAACAAAACGTTTTATTTCCCTTTCGACAGTTTTTTGACAAGGAGCCAAAGCCACAATGGAACACAGTATTTTTATCCATATTTTGTTGATGCTTGTGATTGCTATTGTGGCTATTGCATTGTTACGTCGACTCGGCTTACCGGCCATTTTAGCTTATTTACTCACCGGGGTTGTTAGCGGCCCCAGCGGTTTTCATTGGTTTACCCAATTACAAATGCAATCTGTGGCTGAGTTAGGCGTAGTGCTACTGATGTTTACCTTAGGACTTGAGTTTTCGGTACCGAGGTTGTGGGCAATGCGCCGAACGGTTTTTGGCCTAGGTAGCGCCCAAATGCTGGTAACAGCCTTTGTGGCTGGCGGCATTGCTATGTTGGTTGGGCAAAACTTAGTGGCTGCGGTGGTGATCGGTTCGGCTATTGCGCTGTCGTCAACGGCCATAGTGTTAAAGCTGCTTAATGAACAAAACTGGTTAAGGCGCAGACACGGCGAGCTGTCGGTCAGTGTATTGTTATTTCAAGATTTAGCGGTGGTGCCGCTATTGATTTTAATGCCGCTATTAGCCAAAGGCGGTGCTGAAATGAGCTTCAATAGTATCGCGTGGGGATTACTCACCGGTATTTTGGCCTTTTTAGGATTAATGTCATTTGGTAAATGGATATTGCCACGTATTTTTGACGAAGTAGCTCGCTCACGTTCAAATGAATTATTTGTATTATCTACCTTAGTTGTCGCTTTAGTGACGGGCGCGTTTACTCAATGGCTTGGATTATCGATGGCGTTAGGGGCATTTATTGCTGGGATGTTACTTGGCGAAAGCCAGTATCGACGCCAGTTAGAGGCTGACATAAGGCCATTTCGTGATTTATTAATGGGTTTGTTTTTTATTTCCATCGGCATGCTACTGAATTTCGATTTAGTGATGCAATATTGGTGGCAAGTGTTATTGATTTTGGCAGGTGTGGTGCTCACCAAAATATTAATCGTGCACGGTTTGCTCAAACTTGTGGGTGAAAATACTAAGGTATCACTCAGTACCGCAATCAGTTTAGGTCAAGTCGGTGAGTTTAGTTTTGTGTTACTGGCATTAGCAGTAAATTATCAATTACTCGATACCGAAGTAAGCACTGTGTTAGTCGCCGTGGCGGTGATATCTATGTCAATGGCGCCTTGGCTGATCCGTCACAGTGTTGATATTGCCAAAAAGGTTAGCGGCAATAAGCTGCCACCTAAAAATGAACCGATAGAAATTGTATTGCCTCATTCTGACGAAAGTGATGTGGTACTGATTTTAGGTTACGGCCGCGTAGGGCAAACGATTGCACGCTTTTTGAAAACAGAAGCGGTGCCTTATATGGTGCTTGATTTAGATCCCACCAGAGTGACAGAAGCGAGAGCCGCAGGCGAAAATATTCATTTTGGTGATGCTTGCAGAATGGCGCTATTGAAGAAGATGGGCATTCGTCAAGCGAGCTTAGTGGTGGTGACATTTTGCGAACCAAGGCAATCTGAAGAGTGTTTAGCCGTGGCGCGTAAACTGGCTCCCGATGTAAAAATATTGGTGCGCACTCGCGATGATGCGAATCTACATGAGCTTAAAGAAGCGGGGGCGACCCAAGTTATCCCTGAATCACTTGAGGGCAGCTTAATGCTGGTGTCGCAAGTGTTGTTTAAATGTGGCGTCCCCTTAGCGCGGATTATTAAACGCTTGGAATCTGAACGTCGTAATCATTATCAATATTTACACGGTTTCTTTTCCGGCACAGAAACTGATTTTACCTTAGATTTACTCCATGCTGTGTCACTGGCTTCAGGTGCTAGTGCGGTGGGTAAAACCGTTGCAGATATTCCATGGCAAGCTTTGGATGTTGAGCTTAGAGCGGTGCGGCGTAAAGGCGAGGAGATCGATCCACCCCCCCCTGAGTGGATATTAAGGCGTAACGATATTTTAATGCTGGTGGGTAAACCGCGCAGTATCGAGAAAGCTGAAGAGTATTTACTGCAAGGTTAAATATAGCTTCATATTATTGCTACCAAGCACCATGCTGAAAAGTGATGGTGCTTTTTTATTTTATTTTATTTTGCATCCAATATTAACTTTGGTTCGTATACACGCTATTGGGGCTTTTTTATCAATATATGCGCAATTAGCCTGTATCAACTATATCGAACCATCATAGGGAAACGTGGCAGATTATGGATCAAGACACCTTACTTAACTTATTAAGTGCTAGTGCAGATGGAGATAAACAAGCGTTTGCTGATTTATATCAATCTACCAGTGGCCAGTTATTCGCAGTTAGCTTAAAAATGCTCGGTCGACGTGAGTTAGCCGAAGAGGTATTACAAGAAGCCTATGTAAAAATTTGGCATAACGCGACAGAATATCAACACGGAAAAGGATCGGTTCTAACGTGGATGATCAGTATTGTTCGTTACCGAGCCTTAGACATGTTGCGTTATCAAAAGGTCAGAAAGGAAGATCCACTTGAAGATGGCCAAGAAGCCATTTTTGAAGAGCATATCAATGATGACGGGCCTCAAGTTCATAAAAATAAACTCGACCAGTGTATGGGAGAACTCGAGCCTCAGCAGAAACAAGCAATTCATCTCGCTTACTATAATGGTTTATCGCATCACGAAGTTGTGGGGCACTTAGATTTACCATTAGGCACTATTAAGAGTTGGATCCGTCGTGGTTTACAACAATTACAGAGGTGTTTATCGTTATGAATTATCGTGATCCTCAATTAAAAGACGCATTAGCAGCAGAATATGTGCTTGGTACATTGCGTGGCCAAGCTAGACGTCGGTTTCAAAAATTAATGATGCAAATTCCCAGTCTGCGTGAAAGCACTTGGTTATGGGAGCAACATTTACATGGCATGAATCAATTGTTAACGCCGATAACCCCAGATGAACGGGTTTGGCAACAAATCAGTATGTCGCTAGGGTTTGTTGATAATGTGGCCCAAGCACCATTGCCAGAAACCTCAAATGTGATGCCTATGGCAACACGTAACCGTTTATGGAAGGGATTGGCTTCAATGGCAAGCGCAGCAGCCATTGTTATGGCTGTTTTAGTTGTGAATAATCAGCCTGTGCCAGTTGCTACATCGCTGCAAGTTGCGGTTGTGCAAAGTGCACAATCTAAAGCATTATGGCTGATTGAAGTCACCTCCAATACGATTGAAGTGCGCTCTACTAGTAACCTTAAGCCACTGGCGAATAAAGACTATGAGTTATGGATGGTGGCTAAAGGTGTCGAAAATCCAATTTCATTAGGCTTACTGCCTAAGTCAGGCAAGTTAACATTGGTGAAAAACAGTCAATTTGATGACATGGATATTGTGGCTCTGGCGGTGAGTTTAGAGCCTTTGAACGGCTCACCAAATGGCTTACCAACAGAGGTATTGTATACCGCAGAGCTAGCAATTTTATAAAGCCTTGATGATAGGGTGATGCTTCAAAGCATTGATGTGTTACCACGCTAACATTTAAGCGGCCAATAGTGAGACTATTGGCCGCTTTTTTATGGTTGCAACTATCTATTGGCGATCGATGAATCACCGGTTAACGGGAAATTGTTAACGACTCATTTCTGAGCATTCACATACTAAAGGATTGTATTGAAGAAATTGTATAGAGGGGGCTGTATTGAAAGGACCATATTGATAGTTCATCATGCGAAAATTAACATTTTCATTAAATTAGTAAAAATAGTTTTTTTATAAATTCATTTAAATTCAGTGTGTTAATTTTTTATTTAATTTATTTCAACAATAATTGCTAAAACCTGCATCCAAAATGGAACCTGAGCCGTTTACTGATATGACTCTACTACATAACAAGGAAATGGTCATGAAAGTACTAAAAATATCCCTAATCGCCAGTATCGTATGCAGCACTTTATTAGGCGCTAATGCATTTGCGTCAAGTCACCGAGAAGCACCCAATATCACTCGTTTTCCAACATTAGACTCTACCGACTTCTACGCTTTTAATAGCTACGAAGCTGGACGTGAAGATTACGTCACTCTTATCGCCAACTATATTCCACTGCAAGATGCCTACGGCGGACCTAACTATTATGCGATGGATCCTGCTGCGGTATACAGCATTCATATCGATAATGATGGTGATGCTATAGAAGATTTAACCTTCCAATTTAACTTTACCAATGAGCTTGCCAATAATAATCAAGGTATTGCGCTAACGGTTGGTCCTGCTGACAATCAACGTAGTGTGTCAGTACCGCTTAAAAATATTGGTGGCATTACTGCTGCGGATCAAAGTGCGGCAAACTTTAGCGAGTCGTATGAGTTAACACTTGTTAAAGGACCACAAAATAGTGGTAGCGCAACAGCGTTAACCAATACTTCAGGGGCGATGTTCCATAAGCCACTGGATTACATTGGTAATAAGAGTTTCGGTGATAGCAGCGCGTATGCAAGTTATGCGGGTCAATTCATCTACGAATTTAATCTCGATGGTTGTGCAAGTCCTGGCAAAGTGTTTGTTGGCCAACGTAAAGACCCTTTCGTGGTTAACTTAGGCAAAACCTTTGATTTGGTCAACTATGTGCCTGTAGAAGGTGATAGTGCACCGGGCGCTGGCGACCAAGGTGGATTTCCAGGTGGCATCACTCAATCTGTTGATAATGATGATTTGATGGATAAAAATGTCACAGCCATTTCAATTGAAGTGCCAAAGTCTTGTTTAACGACTCAAGGCAACGGCACCATTGGTGCATGGACTACCGCCAGTTTACCGCAAGCGCGTATTTTAAATCCAAATGCCAAAGTGGGTAAAACTGAAGTCAACGGCGGCGCATTAACTCAGGTATCTCGTCTGGGTAATCCACTGGTTAACGAGTTAGTGATTGGCTTAAAGGATAAAGACACCTTTTCGACTTCACATCCTAAAGATGACACTCAGTTTGCTGACTATGTGACGCACCCGAGCTTACCAGAGTTGCTTAACATTCTGTTCAAAGACGCGGTTAATCAAACGTTGGGAACAAACATTGAAACGTTAGCGCCAACTAACTTCCCTCGTACCGATCTTGTTACTGCATTTCTCACTGGTTTTGCTGGTGTTAACCAACTTGAGATGGTGACGCCTTCAGAAATGTTGCGTCTTAATACCGGCATTCCGGCAAAATCACGTGATATGCAGTCAGCTTTTGGTGTGGCTGGTGATGATTTAGCCGGTTTCCCAAATGGTCGTCGTCCGGGTGATGATGTGGTTGATATTGCACTGCGCGTGGTAATGGGACGTTTATGTTACCCCATCCCAGTCAATGGTACTGACACAGATTTAGGCCTTTGTACCAGTGATGATGCCAGCGTTGGTAACGTGCCATTTACTGATGGGGCACCCGTTGACGCGACCATGATGATGGATCACTTCCCTTACTTAGCGACGCCGCTTTCGGGCTCAAAATAAGGAACATAAGATGAATATTTCTATTCGATATGCGACGCGTCAAGCGCTTAATAATCTCGCTAAACCAGTGGTATTAATCAGTGTGCTCAGTGGCGGTTTTTTAGCTGGTTGTAACTCAGATGATGATGCGATGACCATGGTTAAAAACAGTGCGCCAATGGTGAGCAGTGTCATGATCTTCACCGTGACTGAAACACCAGTGACAGATCAAGTGATAGCCACCGATAAAGATGGTGATGCATTAACGTTTACTGTAATGAGTGAACCCACGCTTGGTACGGTTAGTTTAATGCCAAATGGCGAGTTTACTTATACTCCTGCCAATGAAGTGACTGGCATGGACAGTTTTACTGTTGCTGTGAGTGATGGCGTAAACGACCCTGTGGTAGCGATGGTGAACATTACCATTGATGCACAGCAAGTGATGTTTTCAAGCTTAAGTCGTCAGGCATTTTTACAACCAAGCCAAGCTGCACCTTTACGTGTTAATGGCCGCATGGTTGAGAACGATGTTTCAACGGCTGATTTTTACGACGACTTATTACTGGATTAATAGTGCGAGTTCTATTCGCTAGCTTAAGTTTATAACACAGGACCAAATATCTATCTTATTCATCCAATGAATGATTATCTCAGCTGAGAAGTAATGATTAATTAGATCGATATTCATAGCCAAGGATGGCATTAAGGAGGCGTTATGCAAGCGATATCAGGGCGATTAACACCAATGATTAAGTACCCTCAATTTAGCCTCAACATTCAATTTTACATCAATATTGTAATGGTTGTCAGTGCATGTTTGTTGATGGTAGGCAACAGTACTGCGGCGCCATATACACCAAAAGATACCAGTGAAGTTATTGCGACCTGGAAAGTGTTTAATGATACCGACAAGCAGATGAGCTTAGACGACATCAGTGATTTTATTGAACAAGGACAATATCCCGGTGAAGCTGATTATCGCTACGGTCGTGCAAAAGCTTGGTTACAAGCCAAAATGGCCAATGCCAGCCCCGATGCGCAGACCTATTATTTATATGCTCGAGTATTACAGCATCAACACCAATTTGACCGGGCGATAAAGGCGTTAGAGCGCTCCATTGAATTAAAACCGACTGCGATAAATAGTTGGTTATTAAAAGCCAATATTCATCTGGTACAGGGGGATATTGTCGGTGCAAGGCAAGCGTGTTTAACCCTAATAGGAAAAGCCGATATTTTGTTGATTTCTACCTGTGCTTTAGAAGTGACTAGTCAAAATGGCAAACTGGCCGAAAGTTATCAAGAGTTAGCTCGGTTGTACCAGTTGTATCAACCTAATAATGAACCAGAAAAACGTTGGATAGTGCAAATTCTTGCTGACATGGCATTTAAGCAAGGTATGTCAGAAGAAGCATTGAGTTATTTAAATCAGTTAGATATGGACAATGCTCCGGTTAGTTTATTAGCGCTATGGTCTGATATTGAGTTGGCATTAAATCAACATCAACAGGTGTACGATATGCTCTCCAGTGTCGTCAATAATAACGCTGTTCAAGACGACGCACTATTATTGCGCTTAGCAATAGCGGAAAAATCCCTTGGCAATACTGTTAAATGGCAATGGACTTTTGCCCAAAGAGTTAAACTGCGCGAGCAAAGACAAGACAGCTTGCATGCATCCGATCTGGCAAAATATTATTTAAATATTGATATTCAGCCCCAAAAAGCACTTTACTGGGCCAAAATCAACTGGCAGGTAGCACGTCAAGACAATGATCGGATACTTTTAGAACAGGCTAAAGCATTGTTGAGGAAGACTAAAAATGATAAAAAGTCAGTACAAGTCAGTCAGAACCTCGTTGTCGATCATGTAGCAAGTTAAGGATAAACCAGTGAAGGCATTTACACGTTTTTTTTCGGTGATGAAAGGTGGATTATTACTGCTAATGTTACTGTTTAGTCATGGCAGTTTAGCCCATCAAATGAGCACCAGTTATTTGTCTGTTCACCTCGATAAGCACGGGCAAATTCAAGGTGATTGGCAAGTGCGTTTTTTTGACATAAACCAAGTTGTCCCTATTGATGATAACCAAGATGGTGAGCTTACTTGGGGAGAGTTGCAAGCTCATCAAATTGCGATAGTAGATTATTTACGTTCATCTTTGGCAATCAGCCGAGAGCAAGATTGCCCACTGAGTTTTAACCCAACGCAGCAAGTTGACCAACACTTTAGTGAAGGTTATCTAGTCAGTTCATTTCAGGCTGAATGTGATAGCCCTGGAGTGTTGACCATTAATTATCAAGCTTTCTTCAATATAGACACTGATCATAAAGTGATTACCACCATTGCAACGCCCGATCATCAATACGCTCGAGTGATCAGTAACGATAACCCGATAATATTGATTAACTTAGCTGAAAGTCAGCTCAGCGATACATTTGCAGAATATGTTTATCAAGGGATTATTCATATTTGGAAGGGCACTGATCATATCTTATTTTTATTGGCGTTGTTATTAACCTGTGTGTTGGTGCGTGAACAACAAAAATGGCACCCGATAGATAAGCCTAAGCAAATATTTAAAGACACAGCATGGATTATTACTGCATTTACATTAGCGCATTCGGTAACGTTAACTGCCACCGCATTGGGACTGATTAATTTTAGTAGTCACTGGGTTGAACTGGGGATTGCATTGTCGGTGTTGTTTGCGGCGCTTAATAATGTCTGGCCGATTGTATTACGCTTAGGCTGGATTACGTTTGCGTTTGGCCTGTTACACGGCATGGGATTTGCTGGAGTATTAGGCGAGCTTGGCTTGCCTGAAAATCAAAAACTATTAGCGATTCTTGCGTTTAATGTTGGCGTTGAAATCGGCCAGCTGGCGATTTTAGCGCTAGTGCTGCCTGTATTGATGTTTCTACGCCATACACTTTGGTATCGACATTGGGGCATGCAGCTCGGTTCAATTGCGATTGGGCTCATGGCGATTCAGTGGTCTGTAGAACGTTTTTAGTGTTTGCCAATGAATAACTAGTCAGCTTTGGATAGTGGCTAGTTATTCATTGAGATTGTATTGCTTAAGTAACCTTGTATTCGACCGTCGCTAACTTATGCTCGGCTTACATTTGCCATATGTTCTATTTATATTTGAGACGGGTACAAATAACCGACGTCAGTAGCCATTAGTCAGACATTCGCCCACCTTAAATTCCTCTTGGTAATATCTCCCAACGACTCAAGGTTAAAATTGGCTTTAGTGGTAAGCAAACTTTTGTGTATGTTAATTCGTATGATGATACAGATTATTGCTGTATCTGAGCTTTAGCGACCACCCAATATGTGTAATCGCAATAATATAGCGTGTTTGAACGAGTTTTTTGTTCGAAAGATCAGCAAAGCCTAGATATTGCCTGCTTTCTTCCATAGAATGGCAAGTTAACTTTTTTATCAGCAGCCATTGTTTATTTTGCTGCGGTTTTATTAGGTATATTGATGTCGGCGAAACTGTTTAATCTCCCCATTAAGCTTTCATTAGAGATGATTGCGAAACTGTTTTCGGCCACCCAAATTCAAAAAGCGCAAAACTATTTGATCCAAGGTCGAGTTCTAGAAGTTACTGCCAGCAGTAATAATCATGATATTGAGGCCTATGTTGAAGGATCTGCTGCTGAACCCTATCGTCAAGAAATCACCCTAGTTAATGTGAATCACAAAATTGTGATGCGTTCACATTGTACTTGCCCTGTTAGAACAAATTGTAAGCACGTTGCCGCAGCAATGCTGGCACTGGTCGATAAAAAGCCGGTTGAAGAGCAGCGTATCCACCAATGGTTACGCCAACTTGACGAGCAAAAAACGGTTGCCGAGTTTGAAGAAGAGGACGAAGAAAAAGACCGCATTATTTATGTGTTATCTAACGATCCTCATGGCATTTTTGTCGAATTTAAACGCAGTAAATTTAATAAAAAAGGTCAATACAATAAAGGCAGCAAGCTAGCATTAGCCGATATTCGCTATAGCATGCCATGGTGGATTGACCCTGAAGATAAACAGATTATCAGCTTGTTATTGTCATCAAATAATCATGGTTCTAAAATTTATATTGAAGGTGAGATTTCATTTTTAGCACTGACTAAAATGCTCACAGCCGAAGTGTGTTTTTGGGAAGAAAATCGCATCCCACTAACATGGGCTAAATCTGTTGTGCCTGAGTTTGTCTGGTGTGAAATTGATAAAAAACATACCCAAATGCAAATGCGCATGCCTGGGCTGGATAATTGGGAGTTTATTGCTACCGAGCCACCTTTGTATGTTGAATTAGACTATTTGCATTTAGGTAGAATAGACACTGACTTGCCCGTTAAAAAGTTAAGTTTATTGCAACACATGCCGCCAGTGCCCTTGGCTCAAGTAGATGCCATTAGTCATAAAATGCTCCAGCATTTTTCGCCTAAAACGGTGCCTGTGCCGAGTGAAATTGATTTTTGCGAGATAACAGACTCACTGTTAACACGCTTAACTTTTACGCGTGAGCTCATTGCCAACAACCCGATTCTGCAACCGGTTATTCGAGTTGATCATTGTTACGGTGAAATTACCTTTAATGCATCGACTAAACCCGAACGCATAAGCTTAGTCAAAAAAAATCAAGTTCAGTATCAAGTGCATAGACATGTCGAGCAAGAACTCGCGGCATTACAGTCATTAGCGGATATAGGCTTAGTGACGCTTGAGCCAGACGCTACGCTGGCCAGTTCACAACAACCCTACTATGTCAGTGTCGGCTTATTACCCGAGTCGATTTTTGAATGGTCTGAATTGACTGACAATGGTCTTGATGCGTTAACTGCGCTGGGTATGGATATTCATTTTGATGATGACTTCGACTTACAAATTACCGATGCACAGTTAGATGTCGACTTAGTTGACGATGATGAGTCTGGCTGGTTTTCGTTATCGCTCAGTGCCGACATCGATGGTCAAAGTGTACCGTTATTAGCCTTAGTTGCCCGTTGGTTACAACAAAATGGTGAACCAGCAGACGATGATGAATTGCTATTACCTGGCCCTAACGGTGGTTTTATTAAAATCAAAGCCAAAACCATTAAGCCGCTGATTAGTATTATCCAAGAATTATTTAATCGTCATTCTGGCGATGTCATTTCGATACCACGCAACCGTGCGCATATTTTGAATGATTTATCTGCCAGTGACGTGCGTTTACTCAATGGCGAACGTGTGCGCAATTTAGCCACCAAACTCGCAGAGTTTAAAGGGGTGGTTCCGGTTGAGTTACCCGATGGCTTAAATGCGACATTACGTGATTATCAAAAACAAGGTTTTGACTGGTTGTGTTTTCTTAAAGAATATCAACTAGGTGGTATTTTAGCCGATGACATGGGCCTGGGTAAAACCGTTCAAGCATTGGCATTTTTACTCAAAGCCAAGCAAGACGCTACCGAGCGTCGTACCAGTTTAATTGTTTGTCCCACTAGCTTAGTGGGTAACTGGTTAAAAGAAGCCAATAAGTTTGCTCCGTCGCTGAATGTAGTGGTGATCCACGGTAATAAACGCCAGCCGTTATTAGATCAAATTAACCAGTTTGATGTGGTCGTAACAACCTATCCATTAATGTTACGTGATGAAGCCATTTATTGTGAATATGTGTTTGAGCATATTATTTTGGATGAAGCACAACAGATTAAAAATGCCCAAGCAAAAGTCACCCAAGTGATTAAAACCCTTAGAGGTAGATTTCGCTTATGTTTATCGGGTACGCCGCTTGAAAACCATTTAGGCGAATTAAAATCATTGATGGATTTTTGCTTGCCAGGTTTATTAGGTCAGCATACTTACTTTAATAAACAGTTCCGTGGTCCGATTGAGAAGCAAGCCGATGTTGAAAAGTCGCAGTTACTGAGTCAGCGTATTGCTCCTTTTATGCTGCGCCGCACTAAAAAAGAAGTGGTATCAGAATTACCTGAAAAAACCGTGATTATTCAAACTCTGGAACTTGAAAGAGATCAACGTAATTTGTACGAGTCTATCCGTTTAGTGATGGAGAAAAAATTGCGTGAACTGTTTGCCAAGAAAGGAGTATCGAGTAGTCATATTGAGTTTTTAGATGCATTGTTGAAGTTGCGTCAAGCCTGTTGCGACCCGCGTTTAGTTAAGCTTGAACAAGCTCAACAGGTAAAAGACAACGCTAAAATGACTTGGTTAATCCAAAACCTGCCTGAAATGATTGAAGAAGGTCGTAAGATCCTTATCTTCAGCCAATTTACCGGCATGCTGGCACTCATTGAAGATGAACTGAAACGCTTAGCTATCAGTTATAGCAAGTTAACAGGCCAAACTCGTGACCGTCAGACCCAAATTGATTCGTTTCAAGAGGGTGATAACTCGGTGTTTTTGATCAGTTTAAAAGCCGGTGGAACCGGACTTAACCTTACTGCTGCGGACACGGTTATTCATTTTGACCCGTGGTGGAACCCTGCCGCGGAGCGCCAAGCGACCGATCGCGCTCATCGTATTGGCCAGTTAAATCCAGTGTTTGTTTATAAACTCATTGCCCAGGGCACCGTTGAAGAGAAAATTCAAGAAATGCAGCAGCACAAACAAGGTTTGGCAGACAGTATTTTATCCGATGGTACTCAAGGTCCATGGCAGGGCAGTGCGAACGATTTATTAGCATTGTTGAGTTAACTGTTGAGTTAATTGTTGAGTTAATCGTTGAGTTAATCGTTGAGTTAATAACATGAAAATCACTTGAACTAGCGTGTAGATTCGCGAAACTCAAGTGATTTAGCGGTTATCAATTACCCTAGATGAACTCGATAACATTGGCTTAAAAACGTTGGCTCTATACACTTTGGCTCGATAAGCTTTGGCTCGATAAATATGGACTCGATACACGTTGACTCGATACACGTTGGCTCGATACACGTTGGCTCGATACACGTTGGCTCGATACACGTTGGCTCGATACACTTTGGCTCGATACATTTTGGCTCGATACACTTTGGCTCGATACACTTTGGCTCGATACACTTTGGCTCGATACACTTTGGCTCGATACACTTTGGCTCGATACACTTTGGCTCGATACACTTTGGCTCAATTAGCTTTGGCTCGATAAATATGGGCTCGATACACGTTGGCTCGATAAACATTAACTCGAAAATGGAGATAAGCCTTGGTTGCAATGTACTTTAAACGTGGTTCATCAGCGCCAAGACAACGGCGTTCGTCTCGTGCGACGCCTGCTGAGCACACAGCTTATTTTGAACAGGTGTTTACCGTTCTTCGGCTTCATCCTGAGAAAATTGCCATTGTTAGACGTAATATTGCTGAGTTCCAAGCTCAACCTTATTTGAAAAAAGGCCTGCACACGGCAATTGATCGGTTACTGTTGGTGTTTGAAGACGATAACGACATTGAACTGCTATATAGGCAAGTGATGAGTGATGATATTGGCCAACGGGTAAGACGCTACCCGCTGATATTTAAAGGCATAATTTCAATAGATTCAGATGCTGTGTAATCTCATTCAGTGAGTGCCTTATCAAATATAAGCACTCATCGTTATGGGCGTTCAATCACGCTAACCGTCAGACGTTCCAAAGTGGATATGCCAAACCGTTTTGCGCTATTCCCATTCACTTGGCCATCATCAATATCGATATTGTGTACTGCGCCAAATTAAACAACAATCATGTTGCTGCCACTCAATACCTAAACCGATTACCTATATTCGCCCATAACCTTATTGTCATTTATCTTTTAGCTTGAGTCCTTTGACCGCTTGTAGTGGTTCCCTCCAATACCGTGGTTATCTCAAATGGTCGTTAGATTAATTCACCAAATGGCACGCTTTGCTTAGTCGCCCTTATTTATTTGCCCTTATTTAGTCGTATTTATTACTAATAGTCATTATTGGGTTAGATATTGGCCATATATTTCAGCGAAATAGGATTGAGCGTTAAACAATATTCATATTGTGGATAAAATACTCAAAATGTTTACGTTTAATGGTAATACTAGTTAAGTCGTAATACTCAAGATGATTGGGGTTCATTTTTTTAAATAATTGAAGCTATGCTGATAGTGATCAATATTATCTAAACGAGGTCGTTTAAATGATCTTTGACTAAAATTATCTTCGGTCAACACCAGCCTCGATTAATACCAACCTCGATTAACAGTACAGGGGCAGAACCGTTAGTGAGTACGATGTTGTGGAGCTATTTTGTGAATGTTCAATAAGGAGTTTCAATATGTTAAGGACTGTTAATATGTTTTACGATTCACCGCTAAAAAATATGCTTGATGAGCGCTTTTCTGTGCAAGCTTGGGTTCATCTCGTGGTATCACTCTTTTTAGTTTCATCGGTAAGTATTGCTTATGCAGAAACGCCAGTATCCAAAACTGATGGCAAGCCATTCTCCCATGACACAGTCGTAGAAGTTGCTCAAAAACTGTCCCAGATCCCCTTTGTTGAACCCAAACAAGCCCCCGAAGCGCTGACTAAAATAGATTACTCAACCTATCGTCAAATTAATTTCCAACAACATGCTGCTATTTGGGGCAATGCGCCCACGCCTTTCTCGATACAACTATTTGCTCCTGGGTATATCTATAAACAGTTGATTGATATCGACGTGGTTGAGAATGGTAAATCATTTCCGGTAGCAGTATCTGAATCATCCTTCAGAGTGCCAGATGAATCAATTGGCAAATTACTGGAGCAAGTCGGTAAATATGCAGGTTTTCGTTTGCATTACCCGATCAATCGCGATGATTATAAAGATGAATTTCTTGTGTTTCAGGGCGCCAGTTATTTTCGTGGGGTCTCTAAAGGGCAAGCGTATGGCTTATCTACCCGCGGACTTGCCATCAATGTTGCCGATCCTAAAGGTGAAGAATATCCTTTATTTAAAAAGTTTTGGATTGAACGTCCATCCAGTCATCAAGAGGCTATTGTGGTCCATGCGTTACTAGACAGTGTGAGTGTAACAGGAGCCTATCGTTTTGCTATTTACCCTGGCGATCCGACTCGAATGGGTGTCGATGTTAAGCTTTTCCCAAGGCAGGATGTTAAGAATGTGGGTCTGGCTCCGTTAACGTCAATGTTTATGCATGGCGGCATCGATCGCGCTGATACTGCTGATTACCGTCCTGCGGTGCATGACTCTGAAGGCCTGCTAATGGAAAAAGGTAATAATGAGAAAATCTGGCGTCCGCTAAATAATCCTCGTGGATTACAGGTGAGTTCTTTTATGGATGATAATCCTAAAGGGTTTGGTTTGATCCAGCCACATCGAAAATTAGATTATTATCAGGACCTTGAAGCAAATTATCATCTTCGTCCATCGGCGTGGGTTGAACCAACAGGTGATTGGGGTAAAGGTAGAGTTGAACTGGTTGAAATTCCATCTGATTCTGAAGCCAATGACAATATTGTTGCCTATTGGAAGCCAGAACAAGGTTTGAAAAAAGGCCAGCCATTCGCCTATTCATATCAATTGACCTGGGTGGATCAGATCCCTAAAACCGAAGGCAAAGTAAAAGTGGTTCGAACTGCTGGTGGTCGCAAGTTATCGACGGATAAAAATGAGATTGTTATCGATTACAGTCACATTAATGCCAATGATATCAGCCATATTCGCGTCGATGCCAGTATCAGCAGCGGCGCTATTTTAGAATCACGTATTGAGTCTAATCCCAGTGTTGATGGTGCCAGAGTTTTTATCACGTTCGATCCGCAAGATGCTGAGGTTGCAGAATTACGTGTACAGCTAAGCAACAAAGATAAACCGCTTGGTATGACATGGCTGTATCGCTTTACTGCAGAGGACTGGCCTTTATGATAGACAATAATAATCCTCTGTCTGCTCACGTTAACAATACCTATCATGATGCACGTGCATTGCCAGAGGAATCGCCACTGCTGATGTCTCGTCATGAGGTTTCTGAACCGGGTCATAGATTAACTCCGAGTCAACAAACCGTGTGGTTTACGCTGCGCACATTTGTTGCACAGTTATTTGTGTTCATGGTTACAGCAGGCTTATCGACTTATGGCATAAGAGAAATGTATTTGGTGCTTAACACCAATGCCATTACCAGTTTGCAAATGGTTTTTTTGGTGTTGTTTAGCATTAACTTTCTGTGGGTTACTTTTGCTTTTTCACAGGCACTATTGGGTTTTCTGTTGCATCTCAAACCACGCCTAATTAAAGAGAATGAGACAGAACCAGAGTTCAAAACGGCGGTATTGCTGCCTATTTATAATGAAGATCCGCTGCGTATTCGGGCCACAATAGAAGCGATGAGTGCAGATTTAATCGCTACCGCACCGGGTAAATATGCTTTCTTTATTCTCAGTGACACTAATCGAGCTGATGCATGGATTGCTGAGGAACAGACTTTTGTGGATCTTATCAATAACAGCCAACCACAGTGTCCGGTTTATTACCGTCGTCGTCACCAAAACAGTGAACGTAAAGCCGGTAATATCGGCGACTGGGTTCAGCGTTGGGGCGGTGATTATGAGGCAATGATAGTGCTTGATGCTGACAGTATCATGAGCGCAAAATCGATGGTGACATTATCACGTCGTTTAGCTAGCGCACCTGGCGTCGGTCTTATTCAAACCTTACCGACACTGGTGTTTGCCAATACGCTTTACAGCCGTTTGCAACAGTTTGCCAATCAATGCTTCGGTCCTATTTATGCCGAGGGTTTGTCGGCTTGGCATGGTTTGTCCTCAAATTTTTGGGGCCACAATGCCATTATTCGCACTAAAGCATTTGCTGAGTCATGTCATCTGCCTATTCTGTCCGGTAAAGCACCTTTTGGCGGTCATGTATTAAGTCATGACTTTATCGAAGCGGCGTTGCTGCGTCGTGCAGGTTGGGGAGTACGTTTTGATACCGATATTGAGGCTTCATTTGAAGAAGCTCCACCGTCGTTAATTGATGTGATGATCCGTGACCGACGCTGGTGTCAGGGTAATTTACAGCATTCAGCATTTATGTTTGCTCGCGGTTTCTCATTGCCGACGCGGTTGCATCTTTTGTCTGGGGTGATGTCTTACCTGAGCGCCATTTTTTGGTTAGCGCTGATTATGGTCGGGCTTGCGATTGCGGTTCAGGCGGCATTTATACGTCCAGAGTACTTTGCCAATCCATCGCTGTTTCCAACCTGGCCAGTGTTTGATTCTGAGCGCGCATTAAGCCTGTTTTTGGTGTCAATGGCCATTGTGCTGGCACCTAAAGCATTTGGCTGGTTTGCTGCCTTGATTAATATTCCGCGGTGTTTACGATTTGGCGGGCCAATATTGTTAACCTTGAGTACCTTGTTGGAAATGATCATGTCTGCTCTGTATGCACCCATTCTGATGGTGTCGCAGTTTGGCGTGGTGTTGTCTATATTTCGAGGCAAAGACAGTGGTTGGATGCCGCAATCTCGAGACGATGGTGCATTGAGCTGGATGTCAGTGATGCGTGCTCATCTTGGCCATACAGTGTTTGGGGTTGCGCTGGCTTTGACCGCACTATCGCTCAGTACAGAACTCTTTTACTGGTTATTACCGATTACAATAGGGTTGATGCTATCGATCCCTTTGTCTTGGTTAAGCGGCGGCGCGAGGCGAACTAAATGGATTAAAACAGTCGGATTATTGCGAGCGCCTGAAGAAAAAAAACCAGTTAACATTTTGGTTAAAGTGAAGGAAAACGAGGCTAATTTACCCCATCTGCGACACATGCATCCGTTCAGTCGGTTGGTTAATAATCCTTTATTATTTAAATGGCACCTTGCGCAGTTACCTGATTTAGGTAAGCAAAAGCCGACGTTTTATGCCCCGAGAATTATTGCGGAATGGAAATTAAACCATGCTGAAAGCTTATCGCAATTGGAATCATGGTTGGAACCCGCAGAGGTAATAGCATTATTAAGCAATGCGGATTATCTACAGAAATTGAAAACAATCGGTAACTAATTTCTATCACTCGTCTTTGTAACAAGTACTAAAAAAGCCGCTCAATAACGCGTTATTGAGCGGCTTTTTTAGTACTTAATACTCAGCAATTAAGATTAGATTTAGGCTCTAGATCATTATTTAGGCTGAGCCATTGCTGACGTTACAGCATTATTTATGTTGAGCCATCACTCGGGTTGCAAAATCACTTGGTCCCGCCAAAATAGCCCGGCCTACTGCCACTAAATCGACTTGCTTAGTCGCTAAAATGGTTTCGATGTAATCAATGCTTTCAATACCGCCAACACCAATCACGGCCGCTTTCGTTGTACCTGTCAGCGGCGCTGCATCTTCAACTAAAAAGCCCTCGCCGCGTTTGTCTTTAGGGCGATTCCAGCCCCCAATGCCTGATGAAACATTAAGTATTTCAACGCCAGCATCAACTAGCCATTGGCTAACGTGGCCCATATCGTCATGAGACAAACCACCAGGGTAACCGTCTTGCCCAGGAATGCGGGTCATTACTGCTAATCTTGGCGCCGCTTGTTTTATTTTACTGACTATTTCGATCAATATTCTGGCGCGATTTTCAAGGCTGCCACCGTATTGGTCTTGGCGTTGATTCGTCAGCGGAGATAACCATTGATTAATACCGTAACCGTGGGCACAGTGCAGCTCGACTAAATCAAATCCGGCTTTGTCAGCACGAATGGCAGCACTAACAAAATCTTGCTGCCATTGATTGATATCATCTAATGTCATGGCTCTAGGGGTTGGTAATACACGATCATATGCTGGCACGGTAATGCCTGACGGCCCCATAATATCAGCGCTAATACCTGCACTGTCTTTTCCGCCGCAATGGGTAATTTGTAAGCCAGTTTTTACCCCTGCATTATGTAACGTCGTGGCAATTTGGCTTAAGCCGGGTAAGCAAGCATCATCATGCGCCCCAAGCTGATTAGACTCACTTCGTCCTGCCAAATTTACATGGCTGTATTCTACCATCACCAACCCTGCACCCGACTGGGCTAAATGATGGTAATGATTGATGGTCGTTTCAGTTGCTAAGCCATTTAAGTCTGCGGTTTGTGACGCCATTGGCGGCACCACTAAACGGTTTTTAAAGGTCAGTCCGTTCGTGAGTGTGAGCGGGGTAAAGCGTAACGCGGTCATTGCAACATCCTATATATTTATGGCTATCAATATGCCAGCAATCAACATAATACTGCCTGCAGTACGATTCATTATCGTTGCCGCTTTAGGGGAGGTAAATACCTGTTTTGCACTTGATGCCAAATATGCATAAGTGAGGTTAACTGAACCAAAAGCCAAGGTTGCAGTGGCGAGTATAATCATCACATCGATAAGGTCAACATGGACCATAGGCACAAAAGCAGGAAAAAAGCTGACGTAAAATATCAATGCTTTAGGGTTGCCAAGGGCAATAAGCAGGCCTGTGATTAAATTTTTAAATTGGCTCACTTTAGGTATGGTTGCTAATTGAACGCCTTTGGCGGTTGCACGCAACATACTGAAACCTAACCAGCATAAATAAAGCGCACTGGCGTACTTTATTATTTCAAACGCTGGCCCCATCGCATTGGCAATGGCAGCCAAACCAAACAAGGCTAATAGGATGTAAACAAAGTCGCCCATCAGCACGCCAAGGGTAATAAAAGCGCCATGCTTGAACCCATTTGAAAATGCTCTTGATACCACGGCAAACACTGCCGGTCCCGGTAGTATCGCCAAAATTAACATAGTGAAAAATAATGCAATAACTTGCTGTAGTATCATTAAATAACCTGAACTTGGGTTTATGGGTAGAATACGGTGGTTATAATCGATTAGGTCGCGACACTAAATCGATTTTTCGAGAGTATATCGTATTTTCATAGCTTTAATGTATTGGTCTATCGTAAGCAGTCGTTTCAGGTTATTGAATTGTGTTTATCGACGTTATGTTTTTATTACTTTGGTATTGCGGTATGTCATTACGGCGTTAAGCGGTTCATTTTATAGGTGTTATTTTTAAAATTATGTTGAAAATTATTTTACTAACGCATTCACGAGAAATGGATCGTGCTAATAATACCGGCCAATTAGTCAAACACGTTTTAGGCGATAGCGCGCGGGTGGTTGAGTGGCACCGCAAACAGCCCGATGCTGAATTATTGGCTGCTATTGAATCCGGTGTTGTTGGATTGGTTTTTCCTAGCAATGAAGAAAATATTTCTGAAAAAGTAAGCGAGATATCTAAAAGGATATTATATTTAGTGCTTATCGATGCAACTTGGCAAGAAGCGCGCAAGATGTATAACCAAAGCCCTTACCTAAAAGCATTACCTAAAGTGTCATTGATTGGCACATCTAAGTCGATATATCCACTAAGGAGAAACCAAATTGAAGGAGGATTATGTACCGCAGAATGTGTAATACATTTATTGACTGAGTCAGAAAACGTAATCGAAGCACAACAGCTAAGTCAGTTATTGATGACATTTATTGGCAGTGAGGCCAATGTTTTAACAGGGAATAAGCGTTAGCCAATATAGATTGAAACATTTGTTGTTTAACCTCGAATAATGAAAATACTAAAATTATAATAATAACCGGAGGTTGGTATGTTTAGCACAATTCGGGCTAAATTCTCACTAATATTCATCATATTTGCAGTCGCAATAGCCATAACAGCTATTACGAATGCCACACAAAGCCAAAATCAATTAGAACAGATTCATGAACTTAGTCGTCAATTTACTCCCGCTATTTCAAGCATTATCAATGGTGATCGCGATTTATATCAAGCTCATTTAAGTGAAGTTATTTTACTTGATGGCGAGCTAACTGCTCAACAACGAGATGATCAGATGAGTAATTGGCAGGAGAATGCTGATCAAGCTAGACAGCGAGTTGCTGACTTCAGTAGTCATTTAGAGAATTACCCTGAAGTGCTCAATGCGCTTAACGGTTTTGATACTCAATATCAGAAATGGTTTACGGCCTCTACCTCGGTGATCAATGCAGTTAAAGTTGGTGATTATTCAACAGCGAAGCAACGTTATAAAGACACATCTTTACTTGAATTTGCAAGGTTACGAGATATTTTTAATGCGGCTGGAGAGCGTGCCGATGAGCAAGTAAAATTAATCGACCTAAACAATACCCAAACATCAAAAAAACACATGACAATATTATTTACTGTGTCTGGTATTTTAATTGTTCTGAGCATCTTTTTGGCTTACTACGGCCCTAAAATTGTGGTGGATAGAATTAAGGATGTGACCGATCGTATTACCGATATAGGCAAAGGTGATGGCGATTTAACCCGTCGGTTAATCATAAAACAACATGATGAAATAGGTGAACTAGCAGTAGCATTTAATCATTTTGTTGATCATTTGCAGCAAATGATCATTGCCATTGATTCACAGTCCAATGATGTGAATAGTCATATTGAGCAATTAGCGAGCAATGCTGGTATTGCCAGCCAAATTAGCCAAGATCAGCACAATTCAGTGGATAGTATTGTTACTGCTGTGAATCAAATGAGCTCAGCTGTTCGTGAAGTAGCTAAAAATGCACTCGATACCGCATCTGAGATTAATAATGTAAATGATCAGACGATTGAAGGTAAGCGTATTCTGTCGTTGTCAGTCGATAATATTCAGCAACTGTCGGAATCGGTTCAAAATGCGGTGGTTGCTATTCAAGCCTTATCGACCAATTCATCACAAATATCGTCGGTTCTTGATGTCATCCGTGGTATTGCAGAGCAAACTAACTTACTTGCCTTGAATGCAGCAATTGAAGCTGCTAGAGCGGGTGAACAAGGGCGCGGATTTGCGGTCGTTGCTGACGAAGTAAGAACCTTAGCGAGTCGAACAGATCGCTCAATTCAAGATATTCAGAACATGATTGAGAAACTTCAGAGTGGTGTTAAAGATGCAGTTCATACCATAGAAGCGGGTGCGAGTTTAACCGTAAAAACAGTTGAATTATCTTCACAAACACAAACATCACTGGACTTAATTCTCCAAGCCACTTCAAAAGTCAGCGATATGTCGACGCATACCGCAGCAGCTACTGAGCAACAAACACATGTGACCGAAGAGATTAATCGTAATTTGACAGAGCTGTCTGATAAAACCCGTCATTGCAATGATGTCATTGCAGAAAATCAACAAATTGCTATAAAAACGGTTTCTGTATGCAAATCACTGCGCTCAGAAGTTGTTCGATTTAAGGTTGTTTAATATAGGATTGAACTGACAATTTAACGCAATAAAAATGGCTTAATGTTTATTACATTAAGCCATTTTATTTGGTATTTTTAAGTAGTAGTTTCTATTTCACTGAGAGATAGTCAAAGCGTTTACGCAAACGAATGTCGGCAACCGATGCGCCAATCATCACTTCAAACTGGCCTGATTCGGCTAACCAATTATTAGTGTTAACGTCCCAAAACGATAAGTCGCGTTGGGTTAGCGTAAAGCTAGCTGTTTTGCTTTCACCTGCCTTTAACCATAACTTATCAAAGCCTTTTAGCTCTTTTGCGGGACGCGGTACGCTGGCTTTAACGTCGTGCAAATACAATTGCACTACCTCGGCACCATCGACTTTACTGGTGTTAGTGACATCGACAGTAACGGTGATAATGCCATCATTTGTCATGTCAGCGCTTGAAAGACGGATGTTGCTGTAATCAAATTGGCTGTAAGACAAGCCATGGCCAAAGGCAAATAACGGCGCAATATTTTGCTGTTCAAACCAGCGATAACCAATAAATACCCCTTCGCTATAAAGTGATTCAGTGGCGTTGTAATCGTTTAACGCTATTGGCGCGGTGTCAGTAAGTTTTCTCGGTAAGGTGATGGGCATTTTACCGCTAGGGTTTTGATTGCCCAATAACATATCCGCGTAAGCATTACCGGCTTCCATACCGCCATACCAGCCCCACACAACCGCTTTAGCGTTATCTGCCCACGGCATTTCTACCGCAGAACCGCCAATCATAAACACCACAGTATTTGGATTCACTTTGAGCAGTTTGGCGATGACCTCATCTTGTTGGCCAGGCAATACCATGTCAGGTCTGTCGATAGACTCGCGGTCATCAGCATGACTTAAGCCGCCAAAGTAGATCACCGCATCGGCTTTCTTGGCTGCGGCTAAATACTCTTGTTCGGTATTGTACAAACTGTTGGGCGTTTCCCAGCCTAAGGTGGCTTGCTTGTCGCCTTGGTAACGTAAGCTCACCGCGTAAGTTTCACCAGCAGTTAAGGTCATGGCTTTACTGATAACATGTCCTTGGTTTGCTTGGGTGCTGGCGATCAGTTGTTTATCGTTAATGTACAATGCCACTTGGCCGTCAGCTTTTATGTTAAAACTGTGGCTGCCAGTTTCGATAGGTTTGATGTTGGCTTTAATATCGACAAACTGTTTTTGGCCTTTGGCATTAAATTGCGGATCGGCTATCCATGATTCACTGGTGAGCTGGGTCATTTTGTTGTCATTGTAATAATTAATTTGCCACGATGGCGTGCCTGTCCAATGACGTGTGGTGAGATAGTCATTGGGTATCGGCATAAACTGGCTGCTGGCTGGACGCATTAGTTGAATGTCGACCTTATCACCCAGTTTGGCTTTTAAACCAGCTAATGGGCTGATTTCGTAGAGTGCTTTAACTTCTGATGAGCCGCCACCAAATCCATGGCGTTTATCGGCATTGGGACCAAGTACCAAAACATGTTTAAGTTTGTCAGCGTGAAGCGGTAATACCTTGTTATCGTTTTTAAGTAATACAATGCCATTGGCGGCAAGTGTGCGAGCATCATCACGGTGAGCTTGAGTGTTACGCTCGCCGGATAAACGGTGTTTATCCATCATGCCGATGCTGAGTTGCACCCGTAAAATACGGCGGACTTTATCATCAAGTACTGATACTGGTACTTTGCCAGCATTAAGCATCTCGAGTAGCGGTTTTGCCATAAAGTAATCGTCAAAATCAGCGACATCTGTGCCCATTTCGATATCAAGGCCGTTCATGGCGGCATCATAAGTGTTGATGTCGACGTTCCAGTCGGTAAGTAACACCCCTTGAAAGCCCCATTCGCCTTTTAAGATAGTATTGACTAAGTGCTCGCTCTGATTGGCGTTAGTGCCTCTAAATTCGTTATAGGCGCCCATAATGGCATGTACGTTGGCTTGTTTTACCGCCGCTTCAAACGCTGGTAAATACACTTCACGCAAGGTGCGCTCATCAGGTGTGGCATTGACTTTTGTGCGGTTGAGCTCTTGGGTATTAAGGGCATAATGCTTTACGGTGGCGCCGACATCATTGGCCTGAATCGCTTTAATTTCGGGCACTACTAAGCTAGCTGCTAAAAATGGGTCTTCACCCATGTATTCAAAGTTACGCCCATATAACGGTAGGCGCGCGAGGTTTACACCAGGGCCCAAAATAAGATCTTTATTGCGATGACGCGCTTCTGCGCCAAGCACATTGCCGTGCAGCGTGGCCATGTTGAGATCCCAACTGGCGGCGATGGCAGTTAATGGCGGTAAATAAGTTGAGTAATCGTTAGTCCATCCTGCGGGTGCCCATGAGTTGCGATCGATTTCGTAGCGCACACCGTGTGGGCCGTCTGACATCCACATTTCATGTATGCCTAAGCGCTCAATAGCAGGTATGTGAAACTTGCCCGCGGCATGCACTAAAGACACTTTTTCCTCTAAGGTTAACTGAGGCAATAAGCGGTTAATGTCATCTTCGACTTGGCTGATACGCTCGCCAATACGCAGTTTTTCATTATCTGGTAACACCGTTAATGCATGTAAGGTTTGTGGGGTAATCGTTGGGTGTGCTGCTAATGCAGCATGGCTGACACCTAAGCATATAAGTGATGAAACACATGCTGTAAGCGCTTTCTTTTTATGATTTGACGAGATGTTGCCGTGCTGTGGCTTAGCCATAACGAGGTCCCTGTGTTATTTGAAATTGATAAAGATATTCGCGGTAAGTCGTCCTGTTTTAGGGCTGCTATCGATGTCGGTTGCTGAGTTGACTAACGTCGAGTGGAGTAGGTTACCGGGATATATGACTAAACGATTTGGCCGATATTGAACCTGATGATAAAGGGTGTAGTGATCATTACTATCGACCACATAATCAGGCGTCAGTGCTTGTTGTGCATCGACAACCGGTTGTGCCTGATTAAAGTAATGGTCAATGTTGTGTGGTGTTATCTGTTCATATTGCGTGGCGTTATGGCGAAAAAATCCAGTATCCCCATGAGAACCATCATTGAGATAGTGCAGAATCGCAAAATAGTGCGGGTCTGGGGTGTCAAAGTGTGGCATGCATTGCAGCGGCAATAAACGTTTTGCAGGCGTGTCGATAACCGAAAACACGCATTGTTGGGGCTTTATGCGTAACGAGTGTGACACCTTGTAGGTGTCATATATCAACTGATATACCGCATTAATCACTTCGATTACATATTGCTTGGGCAGCGGTGCGCGCTGCCCTGGATAGTATGAACCTTGGTCTTGATTAAATTGACTATCATCTATCGCAATATCGATTAGCGGCGACAGATCAGCGCCAAAGTCATCAATGATAATCACCGGCGTTTGCTGTAGGCCAATAAACTCAAGGTGGGGCGTAAATGGCCCCACCTTGATAATACTCTTGCTTAATAGAGTACTCTTGCTTGATATCGTTCGGTTGTTCGATGAGTCGGTTGTCATGTTACAACCTTACATGCTGGCTGATTTACAGTAATGCTGCACAAAATCATGGTGCGCTGGCAAGGTATCAACTTTACGTTTTACCGTTGCTTTAATGCTGTTTAAAAAGCTGGTTAATTCAGCTTCGTCCATCATGTCGACAATAGGATGATATTCTTTCGGCATTAAGCCTTGGCCCATCATCACTTGTATCCACGAGCTTTCACCAAACAATTCATTGCCGTATTTATAGACTTTGCCTGATTGGCTGAACATGTCGATACGATGTTGTAATGAGGCTGGAATTGGCATGTTTTTACAGTAACGCCAAAAGCGACTGTCTTCGCGATCAGTGACCTTGTAATGCAAAATAATAAAGTCGCGAATGTTATCCATTTCAACTTTAGTTTGTTGATTGAATTCAGCAATATCGGTATCTATAATGCCTTGCGACGGGAACAGCTGTAATAGGCGCACTATGCTGCGTTGGATCATATGAATGCTGGTGGACTCTAATGGCTCTAAAAAGCCGGCAGCTAACCCTATTGCTATACAGTTTTTGTTCCAATGTTGACGACGAGTACCCGTTTTAAACTTAATCACCCGAGGTTGATTGATCGGCGCGCCTTCAATGTTATTGAGCAATAATTCAGTCGCATCAGCATCAGAAATGTATTTACTGCAAAACACTAAACCATTGCCGGTGCGGGTTTGTAACGGGATACGCCATTGCCAACCAGACTCTCGGGCAATCGAGCGGGTATATGGAATTGGTTTTTGAACCGCTTCAGTTTGTACTGCAATGGCACTGTCGCACGGTAACCAGTGGCTCCAATCTTCAAAGCCAGTGTTTAAGGTTTGCTCAATAAGCAACGCTTTAAATCCGGTGCAGTCGATAAATAAATCGCCTTCAATTAACGCGCCATTTTCAAGCTTTAACGCGCGGATATTACCCGTGTCGTCGTGTTGTAATACGTCGGCTATTTTACCTTCGATGCGGGTCATGCCATGGTGCTCGGCAAATTTACGCAAAAACTTAGCATAAAGGCTCGCATCCATATGGTAAGCATGGTTGTAGTCTTGATTGGGTAATACGGCAAATCGGCCTTGGCGAGCAGCTAAATGCTCGGTGCAATAGTCGCCAATGTCACTAACCAGGCCTTGTTGCTTGCCCTTAAGCCAAAAGTGCTGAAAGCCACAAGCCCAGCAGTCTTTACCTAAAAAGCCAAATGAATGCAGGTAGTCTTTGTTGACGTCATGCCAGTTTTCAAACTGGATACCGAGTTTGAAGGTGGCATTAGTGGCTGCCATAACGTCTTGCTCTTTTAACCCAAGTAAACGATGGAAAATATGCAAGGTTGGAATAGTGGCTTCACCGACACCAACAGTACCAATTTCGTCAGATTCTACTAATACAATTTCAAGATTTTTGCCCAACAGTTTGCTAAAGGCGGCTGCGGCCATCCAACCTGCGGTTCCACCACCGGCAATGACAACTTTTTTGATTGATTTATTCATCTTGGGCATCCTGTTTGGCTTGATATCTTGCTGTGTTCAGCATTATCGTTTTAATTTATTGATTAAGTCTGCACGTATTTTGCGGGCCGTTAATTCGTCTAATGGCTTAGTTTGCATGCCTTTCACATTGTCGGGAATATGACTGTCATCAACATCGTCATGATCGAAAATGTAGTGTTCGAATATCGATTTCCATGCTTGGCGCTGAGCTTTAGGCAGAGAGCGTAAGCTTAATATACTGTGCAATAAGGCATTGTTAGGCCGGCCTAAAAAGCCAGGAGTATCGCGCCACCAGTGGGTAATGAGTACGTTAAAGTCATCGACGCCACGAACATGGTGCCACCACATGCTGGGAATAAATAACACATCACCAGGGCTTAGCTCTGCTGTTAGGCTGGCGTCTAATGCCTGCTGAAAACGCGGGAAACGTTCAAAGTCGGGGTTCGCCATATCAACGAGACTGATGTCTTGGCCACCGGGTGCCAGTTCCATGGGGCCAACATACAAATTACTAATTTGCTCGGGTGGGAATAGGGTAAAGGTACGCTTACCAACCACGTTACACGCCAGATTTAGCGGAAAGTCATAATGAGCAGCCACCTTGGTTTGGTTACCCAGCCAGATGCTGGTTAACGGTTGCATGGGCGCTAAATCTAAACTGTTTTGTGCCCCTAAACCGGGTAAACATTGGTGGATATCGGTCGAGCCCATGTACATTCCCGCAGGCATGTCTTTAATCATTTCTTGGCTTAATCGGTCTAGCAGCTGATTAAAGTCCAATCGGCCGGCTTGATAATTAAAACCATCAAGTTTTTCATTGTAAAACACTCTACCTTGTTGCTCTGGCGGTAAATAATACGCTGTTACTGGCATGCCTTGATAAAACTGGCGCAGGTAAGTCATCGCACTTTGTGCCGACTCTAATCCTGCCTGGACCAACGGCCAATGGCAACACAGCCCTTTAAATACCATGGGTTTGTCGGCATCACGGATTAAGTCTATGACGTTATCTAATGTACATTCATTGATACGTTCGACTTGCTGTAGTGTCTTGACCGTTGTCATCACTATTAACCTTGCGCATTCTTGAGGTTAAGTAAGTCTCTTACATTGCTTTGCGAGGCTAATGTCATGTAAATGGCTTGCAAGTAACCTTGCTGGTGCAGCTTTGCTAATGCGTCAGCAGACAATCCGGCTAAGGTTTCTTCATTGATGGTATAAAAACCGATCATCTGATTTTTTTGACCGTTGTCTAACTCAATATCTAAAGTGAATGATTCCAGCAATTGATGTTCAATCAAGGCATCGACAAAGCGTTGACCATCTTGTAAACCATGATGTATGACCTCAAGAATTTCGCCGACTTCATCGAGTAATGGCGTGTTACCGCCGTAAGGTAAAAATAATGCTTCACCTTCGGTCTCGCTGACTCTAGGGTGGTCTAAGTCCACATGAATAACGCGTTGCTGACGTTCTACACCGTCTTCAAGTACGGTTTGTTGACCGATTAAAAAAGGTTGGCGACGCACAGTAAGCGGCACGTATGATGCGCTCCAGCCTTGTTCACTTAAAAACACGTTATCATTTTGCTGAAAACCAAATAGTGCCACCGCGTAAAACTGGCCTGTGGCAGTATCTTTATGAAAAAAGATCGGGTAGTGGGCTTGCACGCTGCGAAACTCTTGCGGAAATGTCACGCTATACCAAAGGTTATCGCCTAGTGCAGCGGAGCGATGAGTCATCACTTTTACGTCTTTATGTTCAATGCTGTTTAGTAATACATGTTGGCTCATTTTGATGTCCTATCTTGTTCGTTCAAATACGTCGTATTTTTATGATTATTGTACGTGAATTTTGTCTGTAATCTTACTTGCGTTGTTATCGTGATTATTTATGTCATGTCTTAAAGCTTAGGGAAACCATATTGCGCAACTTTATCGAGTAACTCGCGATTACTCGGCAGGTTTTTAGCAAGCGCTTGGGTGCGCTGTTGATTGTCATTAAACAGTCGCTGTGCCAATTGTTGCATTGACGGTTTCACATGATTGGGCAATTGGGTGTTATAGCCCATGCCATAAAGTACATATTGAAAACTGGCTGCCGGAAATAAGGCTTCTTTATAACTAATATCTTGTTGGCTCGGTGTTTGATAACGCCATAATTCGAGCATGGCTTGTAAGCTGTCGGGGATTGAGTTTGACTCACGATGGTCACGCCAATAACCATCAGCTTCACGTCGGCTTATCACATAATGCAGCTTTAAAAAGTCGATAATTTGTTGCCAGTGTAGTTGATAGCGCTCGTTAACACGCTTAGCAATCGTGTCCATCACCATACGATTGGGTGGTAATTGTTGGGCTAAGGTAGATGCAGTCCATTCGATTAATGCCAAAGCCGACGCTTCTAATGGTTCGATAAAGCCTGCTGCCATCCCGATAGCAATACAGTTATTTTGCCAGCATTTAGCACGATACCCAGGGTTAATCGTCAGTTGTCTCGGTTCCAATTTGTCAGCTGCAGCGCCATCAACACCGAGATAATTAAACAATGTTTGCTGTGCATCTATGTCATTGGTATGGCTTGATGAATATACATAGCCGACACCTTTACGCGTTGGTAGGCCTATATCCCAAATCCAACCGTTTGACTGTGCAGTTGAGTGTGTGCAAGACGCAATAGGGCTATTTGCATCAGGGTAGGGGACTTGTATCGCTAGTGCGCGATCATTAAAAAGCACCGATTTTTGACATAAAAAAGGCACTTGCAAGTGTTCACCTAACAGTAGAGATTTTGCGCCGGTGCAGTCGATAAATAACTGGCCACTGATTTCGCCATGTTGTTTAGTGATCAGCTTGTCGATGTCGCCATGATCGTTATTAATAATTTGACTGACATGGTCGCGAATATGGGTGACGCCGAGTTTTTGAGTGCAATGCTCTGTGAGTAACTGACTAAACTTAGCGGCATTAAGGTGGTAGCCGTAGTTATTTTGAAAATGATACTGAGCAGTGGCAATGCTTTTGGGGGCTAAACCAAGCTGAGTTAATACTTGCTGGCTACAAACGGCTTCGGCAAAGCTGACTTGTTCGGCATGAGGCAGCCAATATTGGCATAAGTCGAGTTCTTGGTGACCGTGGGGCAAACTAAATGGATGTAAATAGCTGTCAGTGACCTTGCTTTGTGGGTCTGCACACCAATTGATAAACCGAGAGCCCTGTTTAAAGCTAGCATCACATTGGCGAATAAAGTCGTTCTCATCGATACCAATTTTGCTCAGGGTTGAGCGCATTGAAGGCCAAGTGCCTTCACCTACGCCAATAGTGGCCACATCCGGTGATTCGATTAAAGTAATATTGAGTTTGGGAGAGTGAGCTAAAACACCGTTATCAACATTATGTTCAGCGGCCAACAAACCGGCAGTTATCCAACCAGCGGTACCGCCTCCAACGATGACTATTTCGGTTATTGGTTTTTGCATCATCTTTACCTACGCTTTTGGCGTGATTATTATTTTTATTCTGATGAATCTAAAAATCTGATTGCTTAAAGAACACATTAACTAGCATTCAATAAAATGTCAGCACATTCAAGTAATAGTTTTTTTATGTTTTGCGTGTATGGTTTCAAACAACTAGGCGTAAAAAATAGTAACGTCCTTGTTACTCAATATGTTGCAATAAAAGGAGGTGACAAAGGCTGGCACCTCAACGACCTGAAAGGGAACTTGAGTGAATTCCGTCTAACACTGGGGTATTAGCCGAAATATCACTCAATGACTATTGCATTACGCTATAGGCTAGAAAGTGTAGCGAGCACCTAAACTATAACGAGCGCCGGTTTCGGTTAGGTTTAACACTTGCTCTTCTGCACGACCGTGAACACGGATGTACTCTTCAGTAATGTTAAGTCCTTCGAAAAATACGGTTAAGCCTTCAACAGATTCGACATCATAACTAACAGACAAATCGATTTGCGAGTAAGCTTCTGTGTACTGTGGGTTAGCGCCAGTACCTTGACCTGTAGAGTTTAAGAACTCATCACGCCAGTTGTATGCGATACGAGCTTGGAAACCATAATTCTCGTACACCAATACCGCATTAGCAGTGTCACTGATACCGATTAATGCTGACTGTGCATCAAATGAGAAGTTGTCGTAAGCCTGATCACTATCAACCAAGGTGTAGTTGGCAATGACACCAAATCCGCTTTCGCCGAAGAAGTGTTGAGCCGCAAACTCCCAACCATCAATGACTGAGTTATTAGAGCTATTTGATGGCGTTGAAATATTAAAGTTCAACAATTCATCATTATTAGCTGCACTGCCGCTAATAATTTGATTGGTGGCATCTACAGCAGCATTATCAGCATAATTTGCGAAAATATAATCACGAACAGCGCCAGCTTCAGTTGTCCCCGTTGCGGCCACAGCAGCTTTATATAAATCACCAGATGCTGGGTTATAAATGCCGTTAGTGGTTTTAACTGTTTCAGAACTGATAAAGTTTTTAGTGTCTTTACGGAAGTATCCTACTGACACGTAGCTCGATGGCGCGTAATACCACTCTGCCGAGAAGTCGATATTTTCAGACTCGAGCGGCAATAATGTAGGGTTACCTGCAGAACCACCACCATTACTACGATTGGCAAGGGTCGCTAATACCGTACCGCCTTGAATATCTGTGTAGCTAGGACGACCAATAGTTTCGCTGTATGCTGCACGAAGCATGACATCTTCTACCACTTCAATATTGAAGTTAAAGCTTGGAAGTAAATAGTCGTAATCACCGGTTTTGGTTTCAAAAACTTGCTCACCAGTACCCACTAATGCAATTTCAGTTTCAGCAATCCAATTTGCGCCATCATAACCAGCAACGGCTGCGGTCGAGGTGACATCAGTTTGCTCATAACGAAGTCCAAAATGCACGTCATATGGCATGCCGGCAATTTCATTATCGTAGTTGTACTGTACATAAACGGCTTGTGATTCTTCTTCAGTGTAACGGTCTGTTTCAGCTGCATAGTTTGTTGAAGGGCAGAAGCCATTACCACAATCACCGCTTACTGCAGAAGCATAGTTTGCTGCTGCAAAATCACGTACTGACGTAAAGTCCCACATGAAAATGGTATCTAAAACATCGAAGTTACCGTCTGAAAGTGAGAAGTCACCGCCATTGGCGTCAAATTTGTCATGAATGGTGTCAGCTGGGAACCATGCATCTTCAAAGTCACCTGCAGAACCTACTCCACCCCAATCGTTACGCTGAACGTTGACGCTTTGTGAGTGATTGTTTACGTTCGTTAACGCAACACCAAAGTCAATGCTGCCAGCATCTTCAAATAAGTATTCACCGTCAAATTGGTATTGATCAATTTCAGACTTATTACGTGCGTTACCAAAAACAGAACCGGTAAGCATCATGTCTGCAGGTGTCACTGCATTACCACCACCAACAGCAAGCACTGGTAAGTCACCGCTAAAGTCAGTTGCCGCGCTGGTACGCACAAACGCTGCAGTACTTAAATTGTTGTTTGAACCATAAAGGTTGTTTGGTTTGTTTTCCGCAACCGAGTTGTGCGCATCAAATGTCAGCTTTAAGTTATCTGTTGCTTGCCACTCAAGGTTAAAACCTAAAGAACCACTTTCGTTACGTACGCCATAATCACCAGCCGCCATAGATAAATCAGCAGGTGAACCATAAGTTTCAGAATAAATAAGTGGTGAGGCGATAGGGCCATCAGACCATACGTTTTCAGACGGAACGAAGTTAAACCATGCTGATACGTCATTCGATTGAGTGTCGATGTCGTTACGCATGTAGGTATAATCTAAGCTTGCGACTACGCTATCAACAGGGCTGTACTGTAATACTAACTGGCCGTTAGTACGGGTACGTTGTTGTTCTTCAAAACGATAAACAGTGGTTTGCGGAACTGAATAAATATCGCTATCACCAGGACGATTAACTTGGGTGCTGTCTTTAGCAACGCCGCCCCAATCACTGTTGTCAGCAGAACCTGGGAAGCTACGCCAGCCGGTGCCGACCTGTGCTTGTTGGTTGCCACTTTCACGCTCTTGATAACTGGCCGAGAGTGAAATACCAAATTTATCATCAGCAAACGTGTTTGAGTATAAACCTGATAACTCAGGGGTAACTGAGCCATTATCGGTTGATTGATCATCAACTGCTTTTACACCAAATGTGGCTTTTAAGCCCGGAGAGCTGAATGGCTTATGCGTTAAAATATCAATAGTAGAACCAATACCACCGGTTGAATCTGAAGCTTGGCTAGTTTTGTGTACTTCAACACCACTGATACTTTCAGAAGCGATGTTAGCAAAATCAAATGAGCGCGAACCTGTAGTCACAGGCATTTGACGACCATTGAGAGTGATCAAGTTGTAGTCTGGACCAAAACCACGCACGGATACTTTACTGCCTTCACCGTTAGAACGGTCAATCGATACACCAGTAATACGCTGTAACGATTCCGCTAGGTTGGTGTCAGGAAACTTACCAATGTCTTCAGCTGAAATAGAGTCAACGACTCCACTTGATGAGCGTTTCACATCCATTGATTTAATTAAACTGCCACGAATACCAGTAACCGATATTACTTCGATATTTTCTTCACTTGCTTCATCAGCAGCATAGGCTGGTAACATACTGCTCACACCAAGCACTAGCGATAAACTGGTCGCAAGCTTAGTTTTTGTAAATTTTGTTGTTTTCATCTAGGAAATCCCCATTGACTAGATTTTACTTCTCTCAATATTGCGGGTTAGGCGCAAATCGTTTTTTTAATTCTCTATCCACGCAGTAATCATTATTTATAATTGTAGGGTTATAAAACATCTAATGTAAGCGCTTACATAAAACTAGTGTAAAATGTGACCGCAGTCAACAAAAACAAGTTCGAATTATTACATTTCATTAACTCAGATGTAGATTTTTTTATACTAAATATTGTTATCCATTGTTTTTAAACATTTTTAATTTAATATTTATTTCTGCGTTAAAATGTAAGCGCTTTCTTTTGTGGGTTAGATTGTTACCAATTATATTTATGACTTATCTTATTATTGGGCTTGAATAAGGTGTGCTCAGAGGCATAAGCTAAGGTGTTGTCATGTATTTGGGTGGCATGGTTGTCAATCAATAGGGTTAACACTCACGCCTTTGACTTCATCCTATTACTATCATCAGCGCTGGCTCGTTCAATATAGATACCTTGTTAAAGCAACAATGGTGGTGAAGGTGTTACATTGAATGTTAGATACGTTGAACTATTATATTGTCTGGTGAAAAGGGGAGCTGATAAGTGACTTGAACATGCCAGTAATCACCTAGCTCAGGTAATCGTAATAATGTCAGTCGTGAGCAGGTATTGGAGTTTCACTTAAATACTAAGTGTTATGTTAGCGGTGAATATGTGAGAGGTTTGCTTTTTATTAGTGGGTCGTATCAAAAATCAAATGTTAATAGTTATTACACTCGTTGATAGTTGCTGTATTAGCTAATAGCGACTGCATTATGAGCCAATACCGTTGCTAAATAACATGAACAATTAATGATATATGCTCATGTTATCTGTCTTGTAAATTCAGGTTATTGACTTTTTAGGTTAACCGCTTTGGCTGAATCACGAATAAATAATTCTGGCTGAAATGAGCGTTCAATTACCACGTCTTTATTGTTATAAACTTGTCGAAGTACCCAGCGAGCGGCCATTTTACCCATCTCGTTAATGGGGTTACTGACGGTAGATAATTTAGGTGAAATATATTGTGGGAAAGGGATATTATCGTAACCGATAAATGAAATATCTTCCGGAACACGCAATCCATGCTCCAAACACACTGCAATAGCGCCTGAGGCCATCTGATCATTAGCACACACTACAGCTGTGATCGGTTTGTTCATCGACAATAAACGTTCCATCGCTTCACAACCGCCAGCTTCTTTAAAGTCACTTTCAACGCAAAGGGTGTCATCAAAATCGATATTGTATTGTTGCAATGCTCGTTTATGTCCTTTTAGGCGATCTCTCACATCGAGCTTAAACAATGGCCCTGAAATGTATGCGATATCTTTATGGCCAAGTGATAAAATGTGCTCGGTAGCCATGAAGCCACCTTGTTCATTTTCAAGATAAACACAGCGTTCTTTGATAGCGTCGATATAGCGGTTAATAAATACCACCGGCGTTGAACCTTTACTGAGCTCGATTAGGTAATCGTCTGATACAGCCTCAATATCCAAAATAAGGGCATCACAGCCGCGACTCATTAAAAACTCAACCCCTTCTTTCTCTTGTTTCTCGTCACTATGACCAGCAGCAATAATCACGTGCTTGTTAGCTGTTCTAAGGGCTGTTTCAATTTCGGTCATCATGGGACCGTAAAAAGGACCGTCAAGCTGAGACACCAAAACCCCGACACTGTTTGAACAGTTCGAGGCGAGTGACTGTGCAATCGTATTAGGCCGGTAACCTAACGCTTTCATTGCATCGAGTACTTTTTGTTTGGTTTTATCGCTTACTTTGGTGTTGTTGTTCATGACTCGGGACACAGTCGCCAGAGACACACCAGCCATCACTGATACATCGTAAATAGTTGCCATATAATGAGTATTAAAAAGCCGTCTTGGAGCACATGGCTCCAAGATTAACATGCTTTTATTTTGCTTCTCTATTTAATTCTAAGTGAATTTGGTCCACTTTTTGATTATCTAAAGTGTACCAGCGCATTACAAAAGCCACGACTAAAGATCCAATCGCAGGGTAAATAGTGAATGATAATAATATACCTTGCTGAGTATGCTCCGTTTGCATGGTATCAGGCTGATAACCATAACCTGCTAATAACCACCCCGCAGAAGCACCACCAATGGCAACACCCAGTTTGATAAAGAAAATCACTGAAGAATAAATCATCCCGGTAATGCGTACGCCATTTTTATATTGGCCATAATCGACAACATCAGCCATTTTTGCCCAAAGTAATGGGGTGGCCATGTTGAACGTAAAGCCCCAGATAATAAACATTCCAAAGGCGAGTACGACTTGATCGCTAGGTACAAAGTAGCTCACTACACACATCGCTGCCGCAAGCAGTTGCAAAGTGATATAAGCTTTGACCTTACAAAAGCGTTTAGCCAAAGGCTCAGCTAAAATACAACCAAATATATTACCAACCATACCCAGAGTGATAAATAGGGTGATGGAGTCCGGCATGTTAAGGAAATATTTAACGTAGTAAATCGCTAAGCTAGTGCGTAACACCATACCTGATAATAAACACACTGCCGCAATAGCTAACACACGCCATTGGTCATTTTTGAGCATATCGGTAAAGTCTTTCTTAAAGCTAGACTGTTGATCCGCTGGCGGGTGTAAACGCTCTTTAGTACCCCAAAAACAGGCAAGAAACATCGCAACACCCAAAACGCTCATGGCGGCAATAGTCAGCTGGTAACCTTTGGCTTGATCGCCTTCACCTAAAAATTCGACTAGGGGTAAGGTTAAACCTGACACCAATAAACCACCGAGCATTGCAAATACAAAACGGTAAGATTGTACTGATACTCGCTCTTTTGGGTCGGCTGTTAATACGCCGCCTAATGCACAATATGGGATATTAATGGCGGTGTAGACCATCATGAGTGCGGTATAAGTAACGAAGGCATAAATCATTTTGCCGTCTTCAGTTAAATCAGGAGTAGTAAAGGCTAAAACACTGATAAAACCAAAGGGTAGGGCAAACCATAATAGGTAGGGTCTAAACTTACCCCAACGGGTATTGGTTCTATCTGCCAACGCGCCCATCAATGGGTCGGTGACCGCATCAATTAAGCGTACAGCTAGAAACATGGTGCCGACAAATGCTGGCGAAATACCGAAAATGTCGGTATAGAAAAAGGTTAAAAACAGCATAACAGTTTGGAAAACAATATTACTGGCAGTGTCCCCGAGCCCGTAAGCTATTTTTTCTCTGGTGCTTATCATACATGCCTCAATTGTTGTTATTTGTTAAAATGATGCAACTGTTTGAATAGAACAAAGCCGTTTTATACAACGGCTTTATCTGGTTAACATATTATTTTCTTAAGTTTATAAATTCTCGATACGCATAGGCGCTGGCTTTTAGGGTGCGTTGTTGAGTTGTATAATCAACATAAACAATCCCAAAACGTTTTAAATAGCCTTCAGCCCATTCAAAATTATCCATTAAACTCCACGCAAAATATCCTACAACATTAACGCCTTGTTCAATGGCATTATTTACTGCATTTAAGTGAGCGTTATAGTATTCGAGTCTGTCTTGATCATCCACTTTACCGTCTTGCAATTTATCATCCATTGCCGCACCGTTTTCGGTAATGTAGATCGGCGGTAAAGGATAAAGTGCATGCAAAGAGGTTAATAAGTCGGTGAAGGATTGTGGGTATATTTCCCAGCCTATATCTGTTTTAGGTTTGTCGACCATATCGATTTGGCTAAAGCCATTTACTGGGTCTGCTTTATAGACCGCACGGGTGTAAAAGTTAATGCCTAAGAAGTCGATAGGTTGAGCAATAATATCAAAGTCGCCTTGTTCAATAACGGGCTTATCTTCAGCGGCGAAGTCATTAATAATGTCAGGGTAGCAACGGTCAAACAGTGGTTTGATGTACCATTGATTAAAGTACTGATCGGCTTTACTTGCGGCGTTAACATCTGCTGCAGAGTCTGTCGCGCTATAGCAAGGCGTGAAGTTAAGTACGATACCATTTTGGCTATTAGGACTGTTTTTTTGCAATACTTTCATGGCTAAACCATGAGCCAATAATAAATGGTGTGCAGATTGACGACCGAACGCTTTGGTTGCTAATCCAGGCGCATGAACGCCAATTTCGTAACCTAAGTAAGAACTGCAAAATGGTTCGTTAAAGGTTGCAAAGGAATAGACTCTGTCACCGAATGCCTGAGTGATTTTGTCGGCGTAGTCTGCAAATAAATAGGCCGTTTCGCGATTTAACCAACCACCATTATCTTCAATATGTTGTGGTAAATCCCAATGGTATAAGGTCACAAAGGTTTTAATACCACGACGATTTAATTCATCGAGTAAGTCGGTATAAAACGTCACACCTTGCGGATTGAGGCTGCCATCTTTATGCATTACGCGTGGCCATGAAATCGATAAACGGTAGGCGTCAACGCCTAGCGATTCAATTAGATCGACATCTTCACGCCATAACTTTAAATGCTCGCATGCTTGCGAACCGTCAGAACCATCACGAATTTTGCCTGGAGTCGCACAAAAGGTATCCCATATACAAGGAAGACGAGAATCCACTGCGCCTTCAATTTGAAAAGAAGCAGTCGCCACACCAAAGGTGAACGCTTTTGAATGCATTTTAGAATCGGCTGGTAACATAATTTTCATATTTAAATTCACTTAGTATTATTTAATTGTGTCTATTTTTATGACTAACTTATTACGTTGAAATACCCTGATAAAAGGCCTTGCGCCGTGATAGATACGCAGTAAAAAATAAGCTCTCGCGTTTAAAAATCGTTGACATCAGTTATCGATATGTTAAAAATGAAAGCGCTTACATTGAGATTAGTGATTAATTATCCAAAGGTCAATAATTGATTTGGTTAATTATTGAATGCTTATCTGCTTGCTCAAGTGTGGAAATGATCACCAGTCAAATGTCTAGGGTTTACGGGGAATTAACTCTTGGCGTGAGATTATTGGTATCCATTCAATGGCGTTATGTACTGCAACCCAAGATAACTATTAACAACAATAAGGGAATGTCATGGCGACTTCACCGCTTCAACCTGAGTTGGCAAATGCCGATTCGACTCACCAGCAAGGCAACTTTCGTTTTGCTTTGATAGCGTTAACCTCGTTATTTTTTATGTGGGGCTTTTTAACCTGTTTAAATGATATTTTAATCCCTTATTTAAAAAACATGTTCGACCTTAATTACACCCAAGCAATGCTGGTACAGTTCTGCTTTTTCGGAGCCTATTTTATTGTGTCTATTCCGGCAGGAGCCCTAGTCGGTAAAATTGGTTATCAAAAAGGTATTATTACCGGATTGGTTATTGCTTGTGTAGGGTGTTTACTGTTCTATCCATCGGCCAGTTATGGCTCTTACAATATGTTTTTATTTGCTTTTTTTGTACTGGCTTCGGGCATTACCATCTTGCAAGTATCAGCAAATCCATATGTGAGCGTATTAGGCCCAGCCGAAACCGCATCGTCTCGTTTAACCTTAACCCAAGCATTTAATTCATTAGGCACCACGGTGGCGCCATTTTTTGGTAGTTGGTTAATTTTATCGACCGTTGAACATGACAGCAAAGTCACTGAGGTTGGCGAAGTGATTGGCCAGCTATCGATTCAGCAACAAGCCTCTGCAGTACAAACGCCTTACCTTATTTTAGCGGGTGCGTTGTTTGTATTAGCATTCATTTTTATGTTGTTAAAACTGCCTTTACTGGGCAAACGAGACACTCAGTCTAATGCCGCTGTAAAAGGTAGCGCATGGCAATACCCGCATTTGGTGCTGGGTGCCGTGGGTATTTTTGTTTATGTGGGCGCCGAAGTAGGGATTGGCAGCTTTTTAATTAGTTTTTTAACTCAAGATGATATTGGCGGCGTGTCTGAATCGGAGGCTGCGCATTACATTGCTTACTACTTTGGTGGCGCGATGGTTGGGCGCTTTATTGGTGCTGCAGTCATGCAAAAAATTAACGCAGGCAAAGTACTCGCGTTTAATGCGCTGTGTGCGTGTGTTTTAGTGGCAGCAGCCATGTTGAGTGTCGGTACCGTTGCCATGTGGGCATTGTTGCTAGTCGGCTTGTGTAATTCAATCATGTTCCCAACCATTTTCAGTTTAGCGCTACAAGATTTAAAACAGCACACCAGTCAAGGTTCGGGTATTTTATGCTTAGCCATTGTCGGAGGTGCTGTTTTACCATTATTACAAGGCATGTTAGCTGACAGTTTAGGCATTCAATTAGCCTTTATTCTACCTTTGTTATGTTACGTATTTATTGGTTATTACGGTTTGATTGGATGTGCTGCAAAACGTCCAGTATTCGCAGATAAGGTATAAGGGAAGACCATGAGATTAACTCAATTACAGTGCATGCATAAAGTCAGCACACCGACAAAAACAAGCTTGATAGCCTTAGGCGTATTGCTCGGCTTAAGTGGGTGCGGCGAGAACAATAACGCCACTCAACAAGATAAAAAAACAGCAGTTACCCCTGCCATGGTTGGTGATACAGCAGCTAAGTCGTCATTAGCCATTTGGCCGGATCTTAAGCCTGCTATCGCCAAAGATGATGCTTTAGAAGCCAAAATTGATGCGTTAGTGGCTAAAATGACTATAGAGCAAAAAGTCGCGCAAATGATCCAACCTGAAATTCGCGATATTACCGTTGAAGATATGCGTAAATATGGTTTTGGCTCGTATCTCAATGGTGGTGGTGCATACCCTAACAATGACAAACATGCTACGCCTGCAGATTGGATTGCACTGGCGGAATCTTTGTATCAAGCATCGGTCGATGACAGTGTTGATGGGATTAATATTCCAACCATGTGGGGCACCGATGCCGTACACGGTCATAACAATGTTATCGGCGCGACTTTGTTCCCGCATAACATTGGTTTAGGGGCGGCTAATAACCCTAAGTTAATTGAAAAGATAGCCGCTATCACGGCAAAAGAAGTGATGGTGACCGGTATCGATTGGGTATTTGCACCCACAGTTGCCGTAGTGAGAGACGATCGCTGGGGTCGAACTTATGAAGGTTATTCAGAAGACCCACAAATCGTCAAAGCCTATTCTTACGCCATCGTTGAGGGCCTGCAAGGTTCTGTTAATGGTGACTTTTTATCTGATCAACATGTGATTTCAACGGTTAAGCACTTTTTAGGCGATGGCGGCACCGAAAATGGCATCGATCAAGGCGATAATATTGCCAGCGAACAAGACTTATATGACATACATGCACAAGGCTATGTGGGGGGACTCAATGCTGGGGCACAAAGTGTTATGGCATCATTTAATAGCTGGCATGGGGTTAAAAATCATGGCAATAAATATCTATTAACAGATGTACTTAAAGATAAATTAAATTTCGATGGTTTTGTGGTAGGTGATTGGAACGGTCACGGACAAATCGAAAATTGTACTAATGAGTCGTGTGCGCAAGCCGTCAATGCCGGTTTAGATATCTTTATGGTGCCAACTGCCGCTTGGAAACCGTTATATGAAAACACCATTGCACAGGTGAATAATGGTGAAATAAGCCAAGCGCGTATTGATGATGCGGTTAAACGTATTTTACGGGTTAAGTTCCGTGCAGGTTTGTTTGACAAACCTAGCCCTGCCAATCGGCCGTTATCGGGTAAAACTGAATTAATTGGCCAAGCAAGTCACCGTGAGGTGGCACGTCAAGCCGTTCGTGAATCTTTAGTACTGCTTAAAAACAATCAAGGTTTATTGCCTTTAGCGCCTAATGCAAAGGTGTTGGTTGCAGGTGATGCTGCGGATAATATCGGTAAACAATCGGGTGGCTGGACCATTACGTGGCAGGGTACTGATAACCAAAATAGTGATTTTCCTGGTGCTACGTCAATTTACGCTGGTATTGATAAATTGGTCACTCAAGCTGGTGGCACAACAACATTAAGTGTTGCGGGTGAATTTGAACCACAGCAAAAGCCAGATGTTGCGATTGTTGTGTTTGGTGAAGAGCCGTATGCAGAAGGTAACGGCGACATTGATAACGTAGAATATCAACGTGGAGACAAGCGTGATCTTGCTTTATTGCAGAAGTTAACAGCGCAAGGTATTCCAGTGGTATCTGTGTTTATTAGTGGCCGTCCTATGTGGGTTAATGCTGAGTTAAACAGCTCTGATGCATTTGTCGCAGCCTGGTTACCGGGTTCTGAAGGGCAAGGCGTTGCAGATGTGTTATTTACTCAGGCTGATGGCAAAGTTGCTCATGATTTTGTCGGTAAATTGTCATTCTCATGGCCTGCGACACCTCAGCAAACTCAGATTAATGTGCCATTAGCCCAATACAACACTAAACAAGCACAAGCTGATTATCAGCCGCTTATACCTTATGGCTATGGCTTAACTTACCAATCTACTGCCAGTGATGCGGTTGTGTTAGACAATTTGTCGGAAGACAATTTAGCTGCAACTCAAACACTAGAAGATTTACCTTTATTTGAGCGCGCAGTGAAATCGCCTTGGTCAATGTTCATCGCTAACGCTTCTGAGCGCCAAGGGTTAACCAGTAGCGTAGCGCAAAATAGCGCATTAACCATTCGTACTATGGATCGTGTGGTTCAAGAAGATGCGCGCTTGGTATCGTTTAATGGTAATGAGCTGGGCACTGTAGGTTTAATTAGTAATTTCCCTCGTGATTTAAGGGCTTACAGTAATAGTGATGCCACGTTATCAGTGAGTATTAATGCAACACAAGCACTGCAAAAGCCGTTATGGCTAGGGTTGGCATGTGAAGGTGATTGTCGTAAGCAAATCGATATTGCCAAGCAGGTGAATACTCAATTAGGTGAATGGCAACGTTTAAGCTTTTCATTGGCATGTTTTGCTGATGAACCAATGGATTTTGCTAAAATTGTGATGCCATTTTACCTTGCCACCGACGCGGCAGTGGAAATTCGTTTCAGTGATGTGGTCATTCAAGCTGCATCAGCAGAAAACACCATACAATGTAACTAATTAAAAGCGAATTAGCCCTATCTGAGTCATTAGATAGGGTTAGTTAAACTCAATTTTAAATAGTAATGGTTGGCGACGCTTGTTGTTTTACTACTGCGTGCGGCAAACAGAGAACGATAAATGGATAAGGCCAAAAATGAACAAGCTCAATAAGCATCATTCATTTGTATCCTGCTTAACTGCGTTGACTTTGTCGGTCATATTTTTGTCTGGCTGTAATGCTGATGATGTAACAGAACAAGCTACAGATACTATGGTATCCAATACCGCAGTATCAGGTTGGCAACTGGTTTGGCAAGATGAGTTTGAGGGTAACCAAATAGACACTGCTAAGTGGAGCTTTGCAGTTGATTGTTATGGTGGTGGCAATGATGAGGCTCAGTGCTATACCTCACGGCCTGAAAATACTGCAGTTAGTGATGGTTTGTTAGCGATTACGGCATTAAGAGAAACCTTTTCTGGGCCTGCAGTAAATGATTCTGATCCAAGCTATGACGTAAACGATACATCGAAAACATTAGATTACACCTCTGCTCGTTTAGTATCGAAAAACAAAGGTGATTGGAAATACGGCCGTTTTGAAATTCGCGCCAAATTACCGCAAGGTCAGGGGACTTGGCCGGCGATATGGATGTTACCGACAGATTGGGTATACGGTCCTTGGGCTGGATCAGGTGAAATAGACATTATGGAGGCCGTAAACCTTAAGGTTGTTACCGACGATAAGGCGCCAGAGTCTGCAGTACATGGCACATTACATTACGGTAAACAATGGCCCAACAATGTTTATACGGGCACAGAATATCGTTTACCACATGACCTCAATCCTGCAGACGACTTCCATGTTTATGCTGTTGAATGGCAACAAGGTGAAATCCGTTGGTATGTCGATGATGTTCATTTTGCCACTCAACGAGCATCGGGTTGGTTTAGCCAGTATGTCGATGATAATGGTGATGTGGTCAACGCACCTGATGATGCACCGTTTAATCAGCCATTTCACATGTTACTTAATCTTGCTGTGGGTGGCGCATGGGCCGCGAATGTGAATAAAACCGGTATCGATGAGTCGATTTTTCCGCAGTCGATGTTAGTGGATTACGTGCGTGTATATGAATGTGCTAAATCACCTAAAACAGGTGCCGGATGCGAAACAATTGATGGCAGTGTTGACGTTACCTTAGGCAAAATAGCACCAGAAATTATGTCACTAGACTCAGCGCTTTAACAGTGGGTTTTGTTTTATGTAGTCAATAATTATCAGCCAGTACTGTGAGTGACGATGGTTTTTTACTGTGATATCCCAGCTAATAGTGTCATTTTATGATGTTGATTTTTAACTGAATACGAATGCAAAGATGCACTGTTTGCTTTGAGTGGTGAGTGGTTTAGCTTAGTATCGAGCAAGTTTAGAGGTGTTGTCAGTATGTTGTAATCATGTAATGGCATGATCAGAGTGTTTTAGTTTAAGTGCGATCAAATGATTATATAAATTTATGATGTCAACAATGGCATAATGGAGCAAATGCACCTTAATGGTATTGAAGCCGTTATAAATTTTAAGGAATTGATTTGTCGAACATTACATTTTCTCTAGCTGAGCTAGAACAGGTAGTCGCCATTGCTAAAGATGCAGGTACTGCGATTATGCAGGTTTATGCTCAAACTGATTTGCAGATTGAGGTTAAACAAGACGATAGCCCTGTTACTGCAGCCGATATTGCCAGCCATAATGTGATTGTCGCTGGCCTTAAACAGCATTTTGCTGATATTGCTGTAATGAGTGAAGAAGCGGCTGATATCAGCTGGGCAGAGCGACAAACGTGGCAAACGTATTGGTTGATCGATCCGCTAGATGGCACCAAAGAATTTATTAAACGCAATGGCGAATTTACCGTCAACATCGCCCTTATTCACCAAGGCAAAGCCATTGCCGGTGTGGTATATGCACCAGTATTAGACAAATGTTATAGCGGTATTGTTGGTCAAGGGGCATGGCTTGAATATAACGGACAAATATCGTTATTAGATATTCGTGACAGAGCATTGCAATCGCCACCTATTGTAGTCGGAAGCCGCTCTCACGTTAGCCCTGATGTTGCCGCTTATTTACAGACTATTGGCGAACACCAAATGTTAAGCGTCGGCAGTTCATTAAAATTTTGTATGGTGGCCGAAGGGCAAGCAGATGTGTATCCAAGATTAGGCCTAACCAGTGAATGGGATACCGCCGCAGCGCAAGCAGTATTAGAAAGTGCTGGTGGTCAGGTGGTTGAATATCCAGCGCTTACACCGCTGCAATACAACCAAAAAGAAAATATTTTAAATCCGTATTTTATTGCTGCTTCATCGGCATGGTTTGCACGCAAATAGCGCTAATCGTTATCAGCTCTTGCAAGCCCAATATGGAACCCCAATTAATAATAAGCAAATGGAGTGACAAGTTATGATGCGCATGGGCGTCGATCTCGGTGGTACAAAAATTGAAATAGTGGCTTTAGCCGATGATGGATCTGAAATTTTCAGAAAGCGCATTCCAACGCCAAAAAACTATCCTGGTACCATTGAAGCCATTGTCAGCTTAGTGGCTGATGCAGAATCAGCAACGGGCCAAACCGGCTCTGTTGGGGTTGGCATTCCAGGTGTTGTGTCACCGTTTACTGGCTTGGTAAAAAACTCTAATTCAACCTGGATTAACGGTCATCCGCTGGATAAAGATTTAAGTGAAGTATTAAGCCGTGAAGTACGTGTAGCTAATGATGCGAACTGTTTTGCAGTATCAGAAGCCGTTGATGGCGCAGCTGCTGGTAAAGGGGTTGTATTTGGCGGCATTATTGGTACCGGTTGTGGTGCAGGTGTTGCGATTAACGGTCGTGTCCATGGCGGCGGTAATGGCATTGGCGGAGAGTGGGGACATAACCCATTACCGTGGATGACAGCAGATGAGTTTAATACCACTACTTGTTTTTGTGGTAATCGTGACTGTATTGAAACCTTTATTTCTGGCACAGGCTTTGTTCGTGATTTTCGTGAAGCGGGTGGTGATGCCACTAGCGGTATTCAAATTTCTGAGATGATGCAACAAGGCGATCCGTTAGCCACAGCCGCATTTGAACGTTATATCGATCGCTTAGCGCGTTCACTCGCACACGTGATTAATATGATGGACCCAGACATGATTGTACTTGGCGGCGGCGTCTCTAATATTGAAGCTATTTATACTGAATTACCTAAAGTGTTACCCAAATATGTTGTTGGCCGTGAATGTGGTACCCAAGTGGTTAAAAATAAGTTTGGTGCATCATCTGGTGTTCGCGGTGCAGCATGGTTGTGGGGCAAAGACGAGAAGTAATCACTTCTTACGCGATATGCAAATACATTAAGTATTACAGTAGATTAAACGGCACTTAAAGGTGCCGTTTTTGTTTTGAGTTTGTTTTAGTGCTCGATAACGATAAACTAGCCGCAATAATGATAAACGAAGTGAATAATTAATGTTTTGGCTTAAAAAACTGTTGTCACAATTGGTGATGCCAATTCCTTTTAGCATAATGTTGTTCGTTCTGGCTGCCATTTTATGGCGAACGAATCGTGTAACGTTACTGCAATTTGGCCGAGTGCTCTTGGTTACCGCTATCGTGGTGCTAACATTAACAAGCCAATCGCAAGTGAGCTATTTTTTAGCAGATTCATTAGAATCACAGCATAACGTTAATCATCAACCGATTACTGGTTCTTGTGTTGTGATGGTATTAGGTTCAGGCAATCGTGAGCAACAAGGCCATACTGCAGTGCAGCAACTATCATCAACAGCACTGGCTCGTTTAACCGAAGGCGTTCGTCAGTTTAGGTTGGGACAGCAATGCACTTTAATTGTGAGTGGTTGGAGTGGCGGATATCTGAAGACAGCTCATGCGACCATTATGGCTCAAGCTGCAGAAGAGTTAGGGATCCCCAAAGCCAGTATTGTGGCCTTTAATGAACCCAAAGACACTATTGAAGAGGCCTATGCTTTACAACAGCGAATTGGGCTGCAACCATTTCGATTAGTCACTTCAGCAACTCATATGCCGCGGGCGATGATGATATTCACCTCATTAGGAATGCAACCCCAGCCTGCGCCGAGTGATTTTATCGCACAACAAGGTTTCTGGTGGCGTTTAGATGCAGAGCAACTGCTAGCTTCGCAAAAATCTATCCATGAATATGTTGGCATCTTGTGGCTTAATATTAAAGGTATGACTGCTGATTAAATGTATTAGCCAAAAGACGCAAAGCGATATTAAAAACCTTATTTATTATATTTAGTTTAAAGGACAAACCGTGGTCAATGATGAGTTACTAATTAGCCCTTTTGCCAAACGAAATGGCATAACCTTAACGGTGGTTGGTGCCATCAGTTTAACGGCTAGCTTGATTGTTTTTATCGGCCTTAACGGTTTTTTTGCCGTAGGAATGTTGTGCTTTGCATTAGGCTCAGTGGCACTCATTTTAGGTGTCGCTAAAGTGCATCAGCCGGCGGTTAGTTTTAAGCTAACTCCTGCAGGTGTGGCATTTTTTCATCGCCGCGGCCAAGTGTTTATTGAATGGCATAATATTCAACGAGTCGATTGTGCCCGAGTAAATCAAAACTTGCAGTTGATTGAGCTACCTTATATTGGCGTTAAGCTTAAACAGATTAATCCCATTTTAGACTGTATTTCACCCCGTCTTGCCACTGGTTTACTGACCGAACAGCGGCCATTACTCATGACTGCGGCCACCCAAGATGAAGATTTACAAAGTTTAGAAGGTTATTTGGGGGCTGAATTTACGCCGCTAGTGGTCAATGGTGAACGTTACCGTGGGGTATTGGCAATGTTTGGTCATCGCTGTCAAACGTTAAACGAACAGTTGGGTTACCATGTGTATTTATCGATTGATAATTTAGATCGAGAACCGAAAGAGTTTGTGACTTTGTTGCGTCAATGGCAACAGCAAGCCCAACTACAAACTCAGCAGCACACAACATCTGCGACAGATATCGAATGAAACGACTAACAATCATGTAGCAGGTGTTCAAATGGCATTACAAGGCGGTTGTTTATGTGGCGCGATACGTTATCAAGTTAACGGTATGCCATTTGAAGCCGATCATTGCCATTGTAATCAATGTCGTAAAAGTGTTGGTGCGGTAGTCATGAGCTGGATGGGTTTTCATACAGACAAAGTGCAGTGGTTACAAGGACCGGTGACTGAATTTGCCTCTTCAGATAACATTCGACGTGGTTTTTGTAAGCGCTGTGGCTGTTCATTGACTTACCGACATTTAGATTATCCACAATACACTTCATTGTCGATAGCCTCTTTAGACCAACCAAACCTAGTACCACCGACTTATCATATACACACTGACGAGCAGGTTAGTTGGTTAAAGATAGATGATTCTTGCCCGCGTTATAAGGCAGGTAAAACAGCAGCTAAAAAACCAGATTAACTTTCTGATGAAGTACTCGTAAGAGGCTCTCTGTGACGATAACCTAAAAACTGGCCACCATCTAAAATTTCAATATTTTCACAATAAGCATCGCCTTCAAAAATCCCTTGCTCATGGAGGGTGATTTTTTTACAACGCGCTTTACCTGCTAATTGGCCAGCAATCATTAACTCGCGACATAAAATATCACCATCGACAGTGCCACTAGTTTCAATGGTTACATTGCCCTGCGCTTTGATGTCACCACTCACATGACCTGCAATTAGGACATCACCACTAAAAATGAGTTTACCGGTTAAATGGCATTCTTGGGCGATAAAACTGAGTGGATTAGCCGGTTGCTTTTGACGAAACATCTTAGTGCTCTTAAGTTGGTATTATGTCGGTAATATAACGTGATAGGTTGATAAACAACACTAAAATCGCTGACTGTATTTATAACATCTTTCTACATTTTGGAGGATAAATCAGTTTGAATTGCCAATGAGTATCGCATCCGCGGGGCAAGGAGACACACAAGCACCACAACCAGTACAGGCCTCAGTATCTATCATGGGTTTAGGCACTTGTCCTATTGCCATAATAAAACTAATTGCGCGAGGGTCGCAGGCATCTTTGCAGCTCTGACACCAAACACCTTCATGGGTTAAACAGTTGTCTTTTATCGCTGCTGTAATTGACCAAGGTAATAATTGATCGCGATCAAATACAGGCTCTGGGCACACATCAACGCATTGCTTACAGAAGGTACATTCATCTTTAGTGAAATCTATTTCAGGAAAACCACCTTCACCGCGTTTAATTATTTGGGTTTCGCAGGCGGTAATACACTTGTCACAGCGTGTGCAATTGTCAGTAAACTCTTGATCCGTTTTGCTCCACGGCGGGCGGGTAACATTGGATTTTCTGCGACTAAATAGATTACGGCGACTTTGATTAATACCTTGGTTCATTTCGGTTCCAATTGAGCTTAAATATATTTGCTGCAATCAATATTAGCATTAACTGCAGCACAAAATTGTTAAGCGCTTGGCAATTCATACCAATTCCAATAATTATCTGGTCATTCAGCGAGAATCGGCATCTTCTAGGCAAGTAATTCTTCTAGGCAAGCAATTCTTCTAGGCAAGCAATAGGATTGTAGGCATAGTTGCTCTCGGTAACAGCTCCTACGTTGCTCTATCTCGTGCATCTTGCCGCCATGGATGGTGGCAATGTCTTATTTTTTATAGAAAAAAATAGACCATGCCGTCGTACGTCAAAATACTATTAAGCAGCATAGTAGGTGCATAAACTCGTCCTGCGGGAGCCACTCAGGCTTTCCATTTTTTGTTACATTGTTCCATAAGGGAATAACCATTCTTTCAACAATGCGCCTCAAACTGAAAAACCTGAGTGACTCTGATAGATCACCTAATTAATGGCGTTGGTATTGTAACCATCAGGATTATTTGATTGCCATTTCCAACTGCTATTTGCCATATCTTCAACGGTATGGGTTGCACGCCAATCCAATTCTGTAGCGGCAAAGCTTGGGTCGGCATAACAGGCTGCAATATCACCAGGGCGGCGAGGACTAATTTGATAAGCAATGGTTTTGCCACAAGCTTTTTCAAATGCCTTGACCATGTCTAACACGCTGTAGCCTATGCCCGTACCGAGGTTATAAGTCACCAGCCCAGGTTTAGTTTGCAGCTTTTTAAGTGCTTGCAAGTGACCCATAGCTAAATCAACAACATGAATATAATCACGTACGCCTGTGCCATCTGGTGTGTTGTAATCATCACCAAAAACGCTTAATTGTTGGCGTTTACCAACAGCAACTTGGGCAATAAATGGCATCAAGTTATTAGGAATATCGTTAGGGTCTTCGCCAATCAAGCCACTTTCGTGAGCGCCGACTGGATTAAAGTAACGCAAACGAGCTATATTCCAGCTGTTATCCGAGTTATGCAAGTCAGCTAAAATATTCTCAACCATCAATTTTGACTGGCCATAAGGGTTGGTTGCGCCAGTAGGAAAATCTTCTTTAATGGGTAAGCTAGCGGGATCGCCGTAAACCGTGGCAGATGAGCTAAAAACTAAGTTTTTGACGTTATTTTCAGCCATGACTTGGCATAAAATGATGGAACCGGTGACGTTGTTTTCGTAATATTTCAATGGTTTTTCGACCGATTCACCGACAGCTTTTAATCCTGCAAAATGAATGACGGATTCGATGCTGTGATCTGCAAAAACTTTTTGCAGTAAGGCTTTGTTTAGAATGTCGCCTTGATAAAACGTAACATCTTTACCGGTAATGGTTCTAACTCGAGCCAACGCTTCAACACTTGAGTTTGATAGATTGTCTACGATGACCACTTTCTGTCCGGCCTTTAATAGCTCTACTACGGTATGTGTACCAATATAGCCTGCGCCGCCGGTTACCAAAATTGTCATAGTTTAATCGTCCTGTGAATTAATGAGTCAAGTTATAGGGCTGGTTGATTTTTGGCGATCAACTTTTATCAGGTCAGTTAGATAAATAGCCTCTCATGTATTGTAAATTATCACAGTTCAATTGCCATTTAAATTATTGATGGCACGTTCAAATTAATACCGGTCAGCTTTCCTATAAAGTGAGTCAAAAGTAGTTATAAAAATGGGCGCTGAGTGAGAGCTAAATCAGTAGTTGTATTTATTTGTTTACGATTAGCACTACATTATGGCAAGACAATAAACTGTGAAGGAGTTAACAAAACATCACCCTTAGCACACTATGTAGGGAGTGAAGTTGACGTAAAGTGGAACCTATGAGTACAGCAACAAAGTATATTGCACACCAACCTGATGCCCAAGGTTACATTGATTACTCAGAGCATGAGAATCAATTATGGCAACAATTGTATCAGCGCCAAGTGACGAATATGCCGGGCCGCGCATGCCAAGCCTATTTACAAGGCTTAGATGCATTAGGCATGTCAGTTGATCGCATTCCACAATTGCCTGAAATCGATAAAGTGTTACTTGATGCAACGGGTTGGAAAACTGCTGCAGTGCCTGCACTGATTTCATTTGGGCGTTTCTTTGAGTTACTGGCCAATAAAGAGTTTCCAGTCGCGACGTTTATTCGCAGCAAAGAAGAGTTTGATTACCTGCAAGAACCTGACATTTTTCATGAGATATTTGGCCATTGTCCGTTATTAACTAATCCATCATTTGGGCATTTTTCACATATGTATGGACAGTTAGGGCTGGCGGCATCAAAAGAAGAGCGCGTGTTTCTGGCGCGATTATATTGGTTTACTATTGAGTTCGGTTTGGTTCAGGCGAAAAATGAATCACTGCAAATATACGGCGGCGGCATTTTAAGTTCACCGGGTGAAACCATGTATGCATTAAGTGACAGCCCTGAACGTAAGCCGTTTGATTTACTCGACGTACTGCGCACACCATATCGTATTGATATCATGCAACCTATTTATTATGTTATCGATCATATTGACTATTTAGACGAAATTGCTCGTATGGACATTATGAGCATGGTGACAAAAGCACGTCAGTTAGGCATGTTTGAGCCTAAATTTGCTCTAAAAGTCAAAGCCAGTTAACGATTTATTGCAGCAGAGCAACCAATAAGATAGCTCAACAATCTGCAAGTGAGACACTATTTAATTAAGCCAAGGAGTACAAATGAACGCATTAACCGAGATGAAATGTGAAGCATGCCAAGCAGATGCACCAAAAGTAACGGATGCAGAGTTAGCAGAGCTTGTCGGTATGATCCCTGATTGGGGCATTGAAGTTCGTGACGGCATTATGCAGTTAGAGCGGGTATATAAATTTAAAAACTTTAAGTTAGCGATGGCCTTTACTAATAAGTTGGCCGATTTAGCTGAAGCTGAGTTCCATCACCCAGGTATCTTAACCGAATGGGGCAAAGTCACAGTGACGTGGTGGTCACACTCAATTAAAGGCTTACACAAAAACGATTTCATTATGGCTGCCAAGACAGACCAGTTGTTAGACTAGTTACTATCGCCATCCATTTCAGCATGTTACGTTAACGTAATGTGCTGAAATAGTTTCTCTGTTACAATTCTGCTGTAAACTTCACTTGCCACTGAAGCCATATCCCTCTAACGTTATGCCAAATTTCCGCAATAAAACATTAATAAATAGGGAATCGTTACATTATGCGTTTGGAAGTCAGCTGTATCGATCGCGTGGGTTTAGCGAAAGACATCCTCGTCGTGCTTGAAAAACATGGTATTAACTTAATTGCCATTGATGCCAGTAATAAAGGTTTCCTGTTTTTGCAGTTTGCAGAAATCAGTTTCGAAACCCTGCGTGAGCTAATGCCACAAATTCGTAAAGTCGAAAGTGTGCATGATGTCCGTACCGTATCTTTTATGCCGTCAGAGCAAGAACATTACGCCCTAAAAACCTTACTTAAAACCTTACCCGATTCGGTGTTTTCAACAGACGCGAAAGGGCGGATCCGCATAGCCAATGAGTCGGCATTATTGACGCTTGGTATGGCTGAACATGAAGTGGTGGGCGAGTCACTTAATCATTGGGTACAAGGGTTTAACTTTGCTCGTTGGATGAGTGAAATACCGGTGTTGGCGCAAGCCACACGAGTTCAAATTAACTCGAGCGAGTATTTGGCTGAAATGCTGCCAATTTACTTACCCGATGACGATGAAAAAACTATTTTGGCGGGTGCGGTTATCTCGCTGAAATCACCCGCTAGAGTGGGTAAACAGTTTAATGCTCTGCAAAATCAAACCACTGGTTTTGATAATGTATTGGCTATCAGTGACAAAATGAAAGACATACTCAAGCAAGCCAAGCGTATGGCGCAACTTGATGCACCGTTACTTATCACCGGTGAAACGGGAACGGGTAAAGAGTTGATGGCCCGTGCGAGTCATGATGCCAGCATGCGCCGTGAACATCCTTTTATCGCGATAAACTGTGCGGCTTTGCCCGATAGTGTCGCAGAGGAAGAGTTGTTTGGCTTTGTTAGCAATGGCACCGTCGTTAAACGCGGTCTATTTGAAGAAGCAAAAGGCGGTACGGTGTTTCTTGATGAAATTGCCGAGATGTCTAAAACCGCACAAGTTAAATTATTGCGTTTATTACAAGACGGAACTTTTAGACGGATTGGTGGCGATGAAGAAGTACGCGCCGATGTGCGGATTATTTGTTCAACCCAAAAACATTTGGCTGAACTTTGCCAATCCGGTGAGTTTAGAGAAGATTTGTACTATCGAATCCATGTCTTAAGCTATCACATGCCATCACTGCGTGAGCGTCGTGTAGATGTGATTCCATTAACTGAGATGTTTTTAGAGCATTATAGTCAGCAGTTATCGAGTCCCTTAAGACGTATATCGGCAAGTTGTCGCGATTACCTATTTACTTATGCATGGCCGGGTAATGTGCGCCAATTGAAAAATGCGATTTTTAGAGCGGTATCAATGTGGGATGGCTCAACAGAATTGACCGTTGAGCAACTTAAATTACCTTCATATGCTGAAGGCTTTGGCTACTTCGATGAAGAGTTCGAAGGCACGTTAGACGAGGCGATGAAAGAATATGAAGCCAGTTTATTACGTCGGTTATATCCCGCGTACCCAAGTACACGCCAATTAGCCAAAAAGTTAGGTGTGTCTCATACCGCTATTGCTAACAAGTTGCGTGATTACAGTATTAGTAAGAAAAAGTAATGTAACGATTTAATGCCAGCCAAGTGCTGGCATTTTGGTCATTTTAACGCTAACAATCAGTGTTGACGTGGCCTTTTATGTTTTGTAACGAATAATTTACAAATCACGATTAGCACCGCAAAAATGTGATTTAGAACCTACTATAGGATTTTCCGTCACGATCGGTTATTTCTATGGTTAGATTGAGAGTCTTGTATCGAGTAGGACGCAGATCTCACCCAGAATTTAGGAGCAGTAATGAAACTTGCAAGTTATCACAATGGACGTCGCGACGGCCAATTGATGTTAGTCAGTAAAGATTTGACCAAAACAGTCGCGGTACCCGCTATTGCCCATACTATGCAGCAATTATTAGATGCTTGGGATTTGTTATACCCACAACTCAATGAGTTGTATGAAGCACTAAACGCCGGCCAGATGGACAATGCAGTAGATTTTGATGAAGCACGTTGTTTATCTCCTTTACCAAGAGCCTACCAATGGGCCGATGGCAGTGCGTATGTTAACCATGTTGAGTTAGTACGCAAAGCGCGTGGCGCTGAAATGCCTGCATCGTTTTGGACTGATCCTTTAGTATATCAAGGTGGTTCTGACTGTTTTATCGCCCCTAAAGCGGATATTCAAATGGCCAGTGAAGAATACGGTATCGATTTCGAATCAGAAATCGCTATTGTTACTGATGATGTTGCCATGGGTGTTAACAGCGAAGATGCAACTAAGCACATCAAATTATTGATGTTAGTTAACGACGTATCACTGCGTAACTTAATCCCAGGTGAATTAGGCAAAGGCTTTGGCTTTTTCCAATCTAAGCCATCGAGTGCCTTTTCACCCATTGCGATTACCCCAGACGAGTTAGGTGACAAATGGCAAGACAGCAAAGTACATTTGCCGTTAGTGACTCATTTAAACAGTGAGTTGTTTGGCCGCCCTAATGCCGGTGTCGACATGACGTTTAACTTTAGCCAGTTAGTCGAACATGTGGCTAAAACACGTCCATTAGGCGCAGGTGCAATTATTGGTTCTGGTACTATTTCTAACTACGATCGCAGTGCTGGTTCAAGTTGTTTAGCTGAAAAACGCATGCTTGAAATCATTGCCGACGGTAAAGCATCAACACCCTTTATGCATTTTGGTGACACTGTTCGCATTGAAATGTTTGATGATAACGGTGTGAGTATCTTTGGTTCTATCGATCAAAAAGTGGTTGAATACAAAGTTTAAGATTATGAAAGCGATATAAATCGAAATATAAAGGCAATAGCGATTAATCGTTATTGCCTTTTTGTTAGGCAGATTAAAATAAAAATAAGGGAATTTGCATGAAACTCTATGGCTACTGGCGTTCAAGTGCGGCATATCGCGTGCGTATTGCGTTAAATTTAAAGCAGTTAACGGCTGAACATATTTCAGTTCATTTGGTTAATAATGGTGGTGAGCAACATTCTGAGGCTTACCATCAACTCAACCCCTCGGATCTTGTGCCGACGTTTATCGACAATAATGAGTCAGGCGAGATTAACTTATCGCAATCGTTAGCCATTATAGAATACCTCGACGAAAAACACCCTCAGCAACCGTTACTTCCCAGCAATATTGAGCAGCGAGCTATTGTTCGCAGCATGGCTCAAGCCATAGCATGTGAAATTCATCCTTTAGATAATCTTCGAGTATTACAATATTTAGTTAACGAAATGGGTGTCTCAGAAGCTGATAAAATGCGTTGGTATCACCATTGGATACACCTTGGCTTTGCTGCTTTAGAACAGCAGTTAAGCCGATATTCTGGACGTTTCTGCTTTGGTGATACTCCTTCGCTGGCCGATATTTGTCTGATCCCGCAAGTGTATAATGCCAAACGCTTTAATTTCGAGCTTGCTGCGTATCCTAATATTGTCAGAATTTGGGATGAGTGCCATAAGTTACCTGCATTTGCTGATGCCGCGCCAGAACAACAGCATGACGCGACGTAATCAAACCTTGTTTAATCAGCACCAGTTAAATCCGCCCCTGTTAAACCAAGTGGCCATTGAACAGTTGCAACATGGGCAGGCTAAGCCATTGTTCTTGTTGTGGCAGTGGTTACAACAAGATGAACTTAGAATGGCAGCCTTAATGACGTGTCAGAAAGTGATGCAACAACAAGGGATCACCGACTGGTTAATTAGCGCGGGTTTTATACGCAATTTAATTTGGGACAATTTGCACGGCTTAGCTTCACAAGCCTTAAACGACATTGATGTCATTTACTGGCGTGATAACACCCCATCTTCTGCAGAAGACCAGGCGATTGAAGCTTTACTCGTTAAGCAGATAGGTCTGCCATGGTCGGTGAAAAATCAAGCCAGAATGCACCTTAGAAATGGCGATGTGCCCTATAGTTCTTGTGTTGATGCCATGTCATTTTGGCCAGAAAAACAAACGGCTATTGGGGTTAAATTAGTCCCCTCTGATGACCATACAACAGCTGAGTTTCAATTACACGTGACGAGTGTGTTTGGTTTAGGCTGTTTGTTTGACTTGTCATTAAGTCCAAATCCAAAGCGTGACAAAGCTATTTTTAACCATCGCGTGTCCCAAAAGGGATGGTTAATGCATTACTGCAAACTATCTGTAACAGATTAATCATCAATAATAATTCACCTGTTCAACCTCACAAAACCTAACTGTTAAATACATCTTTCATCTCTTTACCGCCTCACTTTGTGATCTAAATCATGTGTCTGGGATCTAATTAGGTACCTCTATAGGGGTACTGCTGTTTTGTTGATCTGAATCAATGATGTTAACGATTAACTTCAGTAGGTTAACCGCAAATGTTAAGGATGCACAGAATTGCATCTAGTTGTCATTGCCAAGGAGTGTTAAAAAATGAATAAGAAAATTACCCTAAGTTTAGTTGCTGCTTCTTTATTAACTGCTGGTTTTTCATTTGGTGCTGCGGCCCATCAAGCAGGAGATATTATTGTTCGTGCTGGTGTGGCAATGGTTGCTCCAAATGAGTCAAGCCCTGTAGTCGCAAATATTGCTGAATTTAGCGTAGATAACGATGTCCAATTAGGGCTAAATTTTGGTTATATGCTAACTGATAATATCGGTATTGAATTATTAGCGGCATCGCCTTTTAGTCACGATGTGTCACTGGGTGAACTCGGTAAAATTGCTGACTCAAAGCAATTACCTCCAACACTGGTCGCACAATATTACTTTGGCGATTCACAGTCTGCTTTACGTCCCTATATTGGCTTAGGGGTTAATTTTACCAACTTTTATGACAGTGAATTTACTCAAGAGGCGAAAGATCTTGGTTTAGATAATTTGAGCCTATCGAACTCTTGGGGCGTGGCGGCTCAAGTTGGGCTTGATTATCAAATTGACAAGAAATGGTTGGTTAACGCGTCTGTTTGGTATGCTCAAATTGCAACGGATGTGAGCTTTGACATGGGGGCAGATCATGTTGTGGTTGATACAGACATTGATCCTTGGGTTTACATGATCAGCGTCGGTTATACTTATTAAGCTAGGGTAGAATACGTTAGCGAAAAACGAACATATGAAACAGGAACCTACGGGTTCCTGTTTTTGTTGATGGCACTTATGGAGACTTTTTACGCGGTTTCCAATGGCGAGTATTGTAAATGTACTCTGGTAATAAACGATTTATCCACGCGACAATGCGCCAGCGTTTAGTGACATACACTCGGCGTTTACCTTTTTGCAAGGCTGAGATGATTTGTGTAGCCACTTTATCGATAGGCGACAACAGCAATTGTGTATTCAAATGAACGGCTTTATCAAATAACCCTAATTGAATATCACTAATGGTAATAGGCAGCTTTAATCGTTGTGCATGCATACTCAAGCCTTGCAGGTAATTTTCAGCAAAGGCTTTGGAGGCATGATAAGCCACATTAGGCCCTCCACGTTGACCGGCTATTGAGTTAATGGCGGCTAGTTGGCCGTAACCTTGCTCGCACATTAATTTAAAAATACAGTTATTTGCCGCAGCAAAGCCCATTACGTTAATATCGATAGTGTGCTTATCAATTGCCCAAGGCAGGGTAGAATCGTAGTCATTAACACCGGTATTAACAATCACCAAATGGGCGCCATTATGTTTGCTCCAGGCGGCATTCAGCTGTGCTATTAGTGTGTCAGGTTGATTAATTACTAACGGATATACACTGACATCGCCAGGCAGACTTTGACTAAACTCGTTAAGTGATTCAGGGTCGTTAACAAAAAGCACCAGCGAAACTTGCTGTGCAGATAACTGTCTGGCTAAGGCTTGGCTCAGTTGAGAGCTGGCGCCAATAATCATCGCTGTCGCTGTAGACATGATTCATCTCATCAAAAATAATGACTCATAATAGAAATAACATCAGTTGATAACAAGTAAGAAAAAAATTCAACTTGAGACGTGTAGACTTCCAGCCATCCAAGTGTATGATGGTTATCTAACAGATTGACCGATATTAACGTTAGCAATAAGCCATTCTGTCGCGGTTTAGGCTAGGTGAGTAGGTTAGTTATGTTTGCAAACGACATTTGACAATCGATGATGACCGCTGTTTTTAGCGCTAAACTGAATGTTGAAACTGTGACATAACAGACATTAACGTTATTGTGAAAAGGCTGGTTGGTTAATCGAGCGCTGGTTAATCAAGTACATGTGTTTAATTAATCTAAAGGTGAGACGTATGCCGGTTCGAATTCCAGATAACCTGCCTGCAGCAGGTATTTTAGAGTCAGAAAATATCTTTGTGATGTCTGAAACCCGAGCTGCTAATCAGGACATTCGTCCAATGCGGGTATTAATCTTGAATCTAATGCCTAATAAAATCGAAACTGAAACCCAGTTGTTGCGATTACTGGGCAATACGCCCTTGCAAGTTGGGGTCGATTTATTACGCATTCATGATAAGGAATCTAAGCATACATCAGTGGATCACATGAATACTTTTTATCGTGATTTTGAAGACATTAGAAATAACAATTACGATGGTTTGATTATTACCGGCGCACCGTTAGGAAAAATTGATTTTAAAGATGTGGTGTATTGGGACCACATTCGCGAAATTATTGACTGGTCACAACAACATGTCACTTCAGTACTGTTTTTGTGTTGGGCAGCTCATGCTGGTTTGTATCATCTTTATGATTTACATCGTCAGTTATTAGCGAATAAACGTTCAGGTGTATTTAATCATCGAAGAACCAGCGACCCACACCCACTATTGCGCGGTTTTGATGATGAGTTTTTTGCACCGCACTCACGATTTGCTGAAATGGATATTGAACAAATTCGTCAACATCCAGATTTAGAAGTGTTGGCTGAATCAGACGAGGCTGGCGCGTATATTGTACTCAGTCGTGATAATCATAATGTGTTTGTTATGGGCCACCCTGAATATCAAAAAGACACCTTGAATGAAGAATATGTGCGCGATGTTGGCGAAGGCCTCAAGCCAGATATTCCGCAAAACTATTACCGACAAGATGACCCAACACAAGATACTATTGTTCGTTGGCATAGTCATGGCAGCTTATTAGTCAGTAATTGGCTTAATTATTATGTTTACCAGTTAACGCCATATGACTTGTCTGACATGAATGCGAAAACACCATGGGAAAGTAAAAAGTAAACTTGAATATAGTTATACCGGCGTTTTAACGTTGACTTCGTTTCGATAAAAGCTATTGTTAAACTTAGATGTTTTTATTGTAAGGTCGAGGTTAAATGGTTAAAACCAAGTTGATGATATTATTGGTGTGTGCAGTAAGCTGGCCGCTAACTACCTGGGGGGCCGGTGACATTTTTAGTGACGCTAATGGCACTATTATGAATGGTGCCAATGTTAGCAACAATACTGTTATCAACAGTACTGTTAGCGATAATACCGTTAGCGACAATACCGTTAGCAACAATACTGTTAGCAACAATACCGTTAGCGATAATACTGATAGCACAGAAATTACTGATAGTACAAAAATTACTGATATCAAACAACAGTTAGCCACATTAAGCTCACCACAACAACGCATTGACTTTTTACAACAACAGCGACCACAAAGTGCTCAATGGCCGATTGAACAGCAAGGCCAGTTATTGCATTTACTGGCAATAGAGCAAGAAGTTAACAGTGATCTTGTTGCTGCAATTAACAGCTATAGCCATGCCATTAAATTACTTACACCACATCCTCTTAGCAAAGAACTGGTCAAAAGCTATCTCGAACGCTCATTCATACTTTACCTTCAAACTAACGACACCCAAATTTATTGCCCAGATCGTGAAGTGGCGATTACATTAGCCCGTCAGCTTGGAAACGTTGATATCTTGGCCGAAGTGTTAGCGCAAAGTGCGTATTGCCATAATAAACCAAGTGATTTTGGCGAAGGTCTCAAAAGGTTAAATGAAGCTTTAGCGTTAGCGCAACAACATCAATTAGGACTGAGTCGTCAAGCGATGATATTCAATGCCACGGCTGCTATCTATCGTGACAATGGTTTAAACCGTAAAGCCTACGAATACTTTAACAAAGCCTATGACTTTTGGGAGCAAGCCCAAGATAAACAAGACATGTTTAATATGTTGCATAACATGGTGGGCGAATCGATTAAATTGGCCTTGTGGGGGGAAAATAAAGCTCATTTAGCCCAAATGCAGCAACTGGTAGGACAATCGCCAGAGTTTGCTGACTTTGATTTTTTCTATCAATTTAATACGGGTATTAGCTGTTGGGCTCAAGGTTTATTTCAAGAAGGTATAGATCATTTTTTGCGCGCACTTGAAGTGCAAGATACAACCCAAGAAAAATACTTTGTCGACGCTACGCATGCATGGTTGGCATTGAGTTATTTTCGCCAACAACAACCAGATAAAGCTTTTAAGTATGCTGAAATATTTTCTGGTTCGGCGACTTATGACGGCCATTCCAATGAACTGAAATTGATGATTGCGGCCATTATTGATTACGCCAATGGGTCGAGTAATCTGGGCATGAATAAGCTTTTGGATACCATCGATTTACAAAAAAAGCACTTTGCTAACATCATAAATAACGATGTGGTTAATTCATCATTAGACCATAATCTTACCGTGGCTGAGTTCAATAATCGTCTGCTCGAAAAGCAATTGGCCATCAATAAGCTGAATTTAGAGGCCGAAATTGATTCTCAAAAAATTACTAACTTATCAATGGCAATCGCAGTGCTAATTGCATTGGTGTTATTAGTGCTGGTCATTTTCTTGTGGCAATCTCGCCGACAATTTAAACGCCGCTCTCAAACGGATTATTTGACGGGGATTGCTAATAGACGTCATACTTTTGAGCAGGGCAAAAAGCGCTTTTATCAGGCTAAAAAACATCATCGATCACTAGCCGTTATTATGTTCGATATCGATAACTTTAAAGCCATTAATGACCATTATGGTCATGATATTGGCGATTTAGCCATAAAAGCGTGTGGTAGACGAGCACGCAATTGGCTCAAGAAAAACGATATTTTAGGTCGCATCGGTGGCGAAGAGTTTTTAATTATTTTACCCGATACCGAGCAAGCACAAGCCGTTGAAATAGCCGAGCGATTGCGAACCAGTATTGAGTCAAACCAGTTTGTGTTTAACGATGTTAAAATGAATTTCACCATCAGTGTGGCTGTTGCGATGTTAACCTCGCAAACTCATGAGCTTGTCGACATTATTAAGCAAGCCGATTTAGGCTTATATCAAGCAAAAGACAACGGCCGCAATCAAGTAGTGATAGTGGACCAATAACCCTCTCTAAGTGCCGATTTAGTTTATTGAGTCACTACGGCTATTTTGTGCTTAGACTAAAGTTTTACGCTCAATAAATCACTCAACAGTAATCATGTTACTGATAAATAGATATTGATATGTCTTATAAAAAACAACATCTTACATCAAATTTAAATGTGACATTCTTCAAGTGTAAATCTTCACTGACAATTCCAATCAATTAACATCAACATTTAGACCATTTTTTACTTGCTTTACGTTCGCGTCAACGTCAAAGTGATATCCATATTGTTGATGTTATTTTTTAAGCGCAGTAAATTGGAGTGGTCATGAGTACAGAGCAAACAGGTCAAGATATCGTTATTGTTGCCGCGAAACGTACACCAATGGGTGGGTTTCAAGGGGCATTGTCTGAGGTAGCTTCTCCAGTATTAGCAGCAACCGCTATCAAAGGTCTTATCGCCCAAACGGGGATCAGCGTTAATGCTGTTGACGAAGTATTGATGGGTTGTGTATTGCCAGCCGGTCTGGGCCAAGCGCCTGCTCGCCAAGCGACTCTAGGTGCAGGTTTACCGTTAAGTGTTGGTGCAACAACAGTCAATAAAGTTTGTGGTTCTGGTATGAAAACCGTCATGTTAGCGCACGATTTAATTAAAGCGGGTAGCAGTCAAGTTGTGGTTGCAGGTGGCATGGAAAGCATGAGCCAAGCGCCATATTTACTCGACAAAGCTCGTAGCGGTATGCGCATGGGCCACGGCAAAGTAATGGACCACATGTTTTTAGACGGTCTTGAAGATGCTTACACTGGTGGTGCAATGGGCACATTTGCCCAAAAAACCGCTGATGACTTTGGCTTAACTCGTGAGCAAATGGATGCTTTTGCATTAAGTTCGCTGGAAAAAGCCAATGCAGCGATTAACTCTGGCGCATTTAAAGATGAAGTAGTGCCTGTAACCATCAGCACACGTCGTGGTGATGTGACGGTTGAGATAGACGAGCAGCCTGGTAACGCCCGCCCTGAAAAAATCCCAACATTACGCCCTGCATTTACTAAAGACGGCACGATCACTGCCGCCAACTCAAGTTCTATTTCAGACGGTGCTGCAGCGTTAATGTTAATGACGCGCGAAAAAGCCCAGCAACTTGGCTTAAATGTTTTAGCCACCATCAAAGGTCACACTACTCATTCACAAGAACCGTCAATGTTCACTACCGCACCGGTTGGCGCGATGCAAAAACTGTTCGATAAAGTGCAGTGGAACAAAGATGATGTCGATTTATATGAAATCAACGAAGCGTTTGCCATGGTGACCATGTTAGCGATTTCTGAACTTGGCTTAGATGCCAATAAAGTTAACGTTAATGGCGGCGCATGTGCAATGGGACACCCAATTGGTTGTTCTGGAGCGCGTTTGTTAGTCACATTAATTTATGCCTTAAAAGCACGCGGCCTTAAGCGCGGCGTGGCATCGTTATGTATTGGTGGCGGCGAAGCCACAGCAATGGCGATAGAAGTGTAAATAGACAATACAAGTTAAGTTCGACAAGACCACCGCACAGGTAAATGTATACGCAGCCACTTAATATGTGCGACTGACAAACATAATAAATCGCATTACCTGCGCAGTAACTCAATACGAGTGATGTTATTCACTCATAAGATGTTCAAGGATCGAGGAAAACAACATGATCACACAAGTTAAGCATTATATTGATGGCGAATTCACTTATGGCAGCGGCGATCGCAATATTGATGTGACCAATCCAGCCAATAATAGCGTTATTGCTAAAATTAACTGCGCTACTACTGCCGAAGTAGAGCAGGCCATTCACAGTGCCAAAGAAGCGTTTAAAACCTGGAAAGAAGTCCCCGTGTCTGAACGTGCGCGCGTCATGTTGCGTTATCAACATTTGCTCAAAGAGCATCACGATGAACTAGCAACTATTTTAGCTCACGAGACCGGTAAAACTTTTGAAGATGCTAAAGGTGATGTATGGCGCGGCATTGAAGTTGCTGAACATGCTTGTGGTGTTGCCTCGTTAATGATGGGCGAAACCGTTGAAAACGTCGCTCGTAATATTGATACCTATAGCTACACTCAACCTTTAGGTGTATGTGCCGGTATTACTCCGTTTAATTTCCCTGCGATGATCCCATTATGGATGTTCCCGTTATCTATCGCTTGTGGTAATACGTTTATTTTAAAGCCGTCAGAACAAGATCCTATGACGCCACAGCGTTTAGTTGAATTGTTTGTTGAAGCAGGCGCGCCAAAAGGCGTGTTACAACTTATTCATGGCGACAAAACAGCAGTCGACATCTTGCTAAGAGACCCAGCCATTAAAGCGATTTCGTTTGTTGGTTCTGTGGGGGTTGGTCAATACATTTACAAAACCGGTACCGACAATCTAAAACGTGTGCAAGCGTTTGCAGGAGCTAAAAACCATTGCGTGATCATGCCTGATGCGAACAAACAGCAAGTGATCAATAACATGGTTGGTGCCTCTGTTGGTGCTGCTGGTCAGCGTTGTATGGCGATTTCAGTCGCTATTTTTGTCGGTAAAGCTAAAGAGTGGATCCCTGAATTAAAAGAAGCGTTAGCTAAGGTTCGTCCTGGTTTATGGGATGACAAAGATGCTGCTTACGGCCCTGTTATCAGTCCTGCAGCAAAAGAGCGTGTACTCAAACTGATTGCTCAAGGTAAAGCTGAAGGTGCTGATTGCTTACTCGATGGAACCGATTTCACCGTTGCAGGTTACGAGTCGGGTAACTGGGTTGGCCCAACGATGTTTACCAATGTCACCACCGACATGAGCATTTACAAAGAAGAGATTTTTGGTCCGGTACTGTGTTGTATGGAAGCGGATAACTTAGACGATGCTATCGAACTGGTTAACAACAGCCCTTACGGTAACGGTACCTCAATCTTTACTGCATCAGGCGGAGCTGCACGTAAATATCAACATGAAATTGAAGTAGGCCAAGTGGGTATTAACGTGCCAATTCCGGTGCCATTACCATTCTTCTCATTCACCGGTTGGAAAGGCAGTTTCTATGGTGACCAACACGCCTACGGCAAGCAAGCGGTACGTTTCTGCACAGAAACCAAAACTATCACCACTCGTTGGTTTGACTCAGAAGCCGTTAGCGGTCCTAACATGAGTATTGATCTTAAATAGAAATGATGTTTATTGCCGTGACGCTGTCACGGTAATATTTTTCGCTAAACAACAAGACCACCTTACCTCCCATTGCAGCTAGTAATGAGTTAACCGCTTAAAGCGGTATGCGGCTAAGGCAATAAATGACCCAAGAGTCATCCAAGACAATATTAGGAGTCCAGCATGGATTTTAATTTAAACGAAGATCAGCGTCAGTTTGCTGATTTAGCCCGTCAATTCGCTGCCGAAGAACTCGCGCCATTCGCCGCCAAGTGGGATGAAGAACATCATTTTCCTAAAGACGTTATTCAAAAAGCCGGGGAACTGGGCTTTTGTTCTTTGTATTCGCCAGAATCAGAAGGCGGCATGGGCTTATCCCGGTTAGACGCTTCAATTATTTTTGAAGAATTAGCCCATGGTTGTACAGCCACCACAGCAATGTTAACTATTCATAATATGGCAACCTGGATGGTGACTACGTGGGGTACAGAAACCTTGCGTAAGCAGTGGTCAGAAGGCTTAACCACAGGGCAGTTATTAGCCTCTTACTGTTTAACAGAACCTGGTGCCGGCAGCGATGCCGCTTCATTGCAAACTAAAGCTGTGCGTGATGGTGATGATTACTTGATCACCGGTTCAAAAATGTTTATCTCTGGTGCCGGTGAAACCGAGTTACTCGTAGTGATGTGCCGTACCGGTGAATCTGGCCCTAAAGGGATTTCAGCGATTGCCGTACCAGCAGATGCAGTAGGCGTCACTTACGGAAAAGCAGAAGATAAAATGGGCTGGAACGCACAGCCAACAAGAATGATCAGTTTTGAAAACGTGCGTGTACCGGCTGCCAATTTACTTGGTGAAGAAGGCCAAGGTTTTACCTTTGCGATGAAAGGCCTAGACGGCGGACGTATTAACATTGCCACCTGTTCAATTGGCACCGCGCAAGCTGCACTGACTCGCGCAACTCAATACATGAATGAGCGTAAGCAATTTGGTAAACCGCTGGCGGCATTCCAAGCATTGCAGTTTAAACTGGCTGACATGGCAACCGAATTAGTGGCTGCCCGTCAAATGGTACGTTTAGCAGCTTTTAAATTAGACACTCAAGACCCTGAAGCCAGTGCTTATTGTGCTATGGCGAAACGTTTTGCGACCGATGTAGGTTTCCAAGTGTGTGACGGTGCGCTGCAAATTCACGGCGGTTACGGTTATATCCGTGAATACCCTTTAGAACGTCATTTCAGAGATGTGCGCGTGCACCAGATTTTAGAAGGCACTAATGAAATTATGCGCCTGATTATTGCTCGCCGTTTGCTCGCTAGCGATGCTCATCCGATCCTGTAATTAGCGGTTCCACTCGTGACTCACTAGCTTTAGCATAAGGACATAGCATTATGACTACACACCCTGCAATTCTAAAACATATAGTCGGCCACACGGCCATTTTGACTCTGAATAATCCGCCAGCTAATACTTGGACCGCTGACAGTTTGCAAGCGCTGAAACATATCGTGCTCGAACTGAATCAAAACAAAGATGTTTATGCGCTTGTGATCACTGGTCAAGGTGACAAGTTTTTCTCAGCAGGTGCTGATTTGAATTTGTTTGCTGACGGCGATAAAGACAATGCAGCTTCCATGGCAACACATTTCGGCGAAGCGTTTGAAGCCTTAAGTGCGTTTAGAGGTGTATCTATTGCGGCAATTAATGGTTATGCCATGGGCGGCGGGTTAGAAGTGGCATTAGCTTGTGATTTACGAATTGCAGAAGCGCAAGCCCAATTGGCATTGCCTGAGGCCTCAGTGGGTTTACTGCCTTGTGCTGGTGGCACCCAAAACTTAACCGCATTAGTGGGTGAAGGTTGGGCAAAACGGATGATTTTATGTGGCGAGCGTATTGATGCTGCGAAGGCTGAAAAAATTGGCTTAGTGGAAGAAGTCGTTGAACAAGGCCATGTCTTAGATGCCGCAGTGGCGCTAGCAGCGAAAGTGGCTAAGCAATCACCTAGCAGTGTCAGCGTATGTAAAACCCTTATTCAAGCTGGACGAACTATGCCGCGAACTCAAGCATTACCGCTTGAGCGTGAACTGTTTGTTGGCTTATTTAATACCGAAGATCAGGCTGAAGGTGTGAAGGCCTTTTTACAAAAACGCGCCCCAAACTGGAAGAACTGCTAATGACTCAAGATGTAATATTTCAAACCTTAGGCACGTTATCAGGTCAATCTATTGGCGTGGTAACTCTGAATATTGAAAAAGCACTTAATGCATTAACCCTCGACATGGTTGCAGCAATGCAAGCACAACTCACTAAATGGCAACAAGACGACAGTATTGCGTGTGTTGTGCTTGATGGCGCCGGCGAAAAAGCCTTTTGCGCTGGTGGAGATGTACGTGCCATTTACCATGCATCCATCGCCAATCCGAACAACATGACCACAGAGGCGTGTGAGTTCTTTACCCAAGAATACCAACTTGATTATTTACTGCATCAATTCGGCAAACCCGTTTTAGTGTGGGGTGACGGCATTGTTATGGGCGGTGGACTCGGGCTAATGGCGGGCGGGAGCCATCGTGTTGTTACCGAGCGTAGCCGTATTGCAATGCCTGAAGTGACCATTGGTTTATACCCAGACGTTGGCGGTAGCTACTTTTTAAACCGTATGCCGGGAAAAACAGGGTTGTTTTTAGGCTTAACCGCTTACAACATGAACTGTGCAGATGCGCTGTATGTCGGTTTAGGGAATCATCTTCTTAATAGCGATGAAAAAGAGCCGTTATTCGATGCCATGGCTGAACTGGCTTGGAGTCAAGATAGTGAGATAAACCATCAACTGCTAAGCGGATTGTTGACCAATATGAGTCAGCCACACTTAGCGGCATTATCCGTTAGCCCACTGCAACAATTTCAAGCACAAATTGATTTGTTGATGGCGGGTGACATCCTTGATGTGCATCATCAATTATCGACATTAAACACTGAGCTTGATTGGCTAAAACGAGCCCAAAAGACCGCGTTAGCTGGCAGTCCTATTAGCTGGCACTTGATTTTTGCTCAGGCAGAACTTGGCACAGAACTTAGCTTAGCTGATTGCTTTAAGTGGGAGTTAGGTGTGAGTGTCAATTGTTGCTCTATGGGTGATTTTTGCGAAGGTGTTCGCGCCTTACTGATTGATAAAGATCGCCAACCTAAATGGTTATTTGCAGATGTAGACGCAGTGGATGCGAATAAAGTGACCCAATTGGTTACCTCGCCTTGGGCTGAAGATAGACACCCATTAGCAGACTTTACTTAAAAAGGATTAACGAAATGGCAACAGTAGCATTTATTGGTTTAGGTAACATGGGTGGCCCAATGGCGGCCAATTTAGTTAACGCGGGTATGACAGTCACTGTGTTTGACTTAAACCCTGTCGCAGTAGAAGCGTTAACGGCGCAAGGCGCACTCAGTGCTAAAACCGCGTGCGGCGCAGCGGCAGCCGCCGATTTTGTCATTACCATGCTGCCAGCAGGCAAGCATGTTCGCAGCTTGTACCTTGGCGATGACAATAATAAAGGTTTGTTAGATGTCGTGTCTAAACAGGCATTACTGATAGATTGCTCAACCATAGATGCCGACAGTGCCCGTTTAGTGGGAGCAAAAGCCGCTGAGAAGGGTATCGAATTTATGGATGCGCCAGTATCAGGCGGCACAGCAGGCGCGGCAGCCGGTACCTTAACCTTTATTTGTGGTGGTAGTGAAGCAGCCTATCAACAAGCGCAAACGGTATTAACGGTTATGGGCGGCAATATTTTTCACGCTGGTGCAGTAGGTGCAGGTCAAATTGCTAAAATTTGTAATAACATGCTGTTGTCTGTGTTAATGGTGGGTACTAGCGAGTCATTACAACTTGGTTTGGATAATGGTTTAGATCCTAAAGTGTTGTCTGATATCATGAAAGTCAGCAGCGGCGGTAACTGGACGTTAGAAAAGTACAATCCATGCCCAGATGTGATGGAAAATGTGCCGTCGTCAAAAGATTACCAAGGTGGCTTTATGGTTGACTTGATGGTTAAAGATTTAGGGTTGTCGCAAGAAGCGGCGGTCGCCTCTAATTCAAGCACACCAATGGGTTCTCTGGCTCGCAGTTTATATGTTAATCATGCTCGCCAAGGCCATGGTCGTCGCGATTTTTCGAGTATTTTTGAACAATTTTCAAAGAAAAAATAAAGGATTCAGTTGATGGAATTAAAAGATAAGGTTGTCGTCATTACTGGCGGAGCTGGTGGGTTAGGTCTAGCTATGGCGCATGATTTAGCTGCCCAAGGTGCTAAGTTGGCGCTTATCGATGTTGATCAGGCTAAACTTGAACAAGCTTGTGCTGATTTAGGTTCTGTAACTGAAGTTCAAGGTTACGCCCTAGACATTACTGATGAAGAAGATGTGGTCTCTGGCTTTAAATTTATCGTTGAAGACTTTGGTAAAGTGAATGTGTTAATTAACAATGCCGGTATTTTACGTGATGGGCTAATGATTAAAGCCAAAGATGGCGTTGTCACCGATCGCATGTCGTATCAGCAGTTTCAGTCTGTCATCAATGTTAACTTAACCGGCACTTTTTTATGTGGCCGTGAAGCCGCAGCAGCGATGATTGAAACCAAGCAAGCAGGGGTAATTATTAATATCTCTAGCGTTGCTAAAGCCGGTAACATGGGACAATCTAACTACTCAGCGTCTAAAGCGGGCGTTGCTGCAATGTCGGTTGGGTGGGCAAAAGAGTTAGCCCGTCATAATATTCGCAGTGCTGCCGTGGCTCCTGGTGTTATTGCTACCGAAATGACCGCAGCGATGAAACCTGAAGCATTAGAGCGTTTAGAAAAAATGGTCCCAGTAGGGCGCTTAGGTCAGCCTGAAGAAGTGGCTGCAACCGTACGTTTTATTATTGAAAACGATTACGTTAACGGCCGTGTATTTGAAATTGACGGCGGTATTCGCTTATAAGCGATAGAGTATATTCATTGTGCTCATTATCTGTTCGCTCAGTGCAATATAACGCGTTGCGCACTTTCATATAATGAATGTGATTGGTGTTACCCACATTCAGTTTGTTATGATGCTGTCACGCCGAGCTTATGCTCGGCGTGGCTTTTTTACTTTTAAGGATTAATGACGTGGCGAAGTTAGAATACCTGCTTAAAAAAATCATGCTAATCGTAGGCATTCTGGGCGTGATTATTATCTATGGCGGTTTTTTGTATTTATTGTTTTCAGGTCGCTCGACTGCGGCGCTCCCGTGGTTTTTACTCATTTCACCGTGGATTTGTGTTTACTTTGGCTTAACCCACGTACAGCAAGTGGCTGTAATACAGTGGTTTACTCATAAATTTAGTTTCAAAAAATCGACTAAGTAGCTCTGTTATGTCTAGCTTATCCGCATTTTTATCAAGGTTTTCTATCGCTTTGTATACCTTAATTGCCTTGGTCGCATTTGCTGCCAATTCAGTGTTGTGTCGTATGGCATTATCGACCCAACAAACTCCTGCACTTATAGATCCCAGCAGTTTTACTGCGATTCGTTTAGCTGCTGGTGCCTTAGTGTTGGGGCTATTAATGTTATTGCGTAACACTAAAGCAGGGACAAGCCGACCCACTAGCCGTGGCAGCATGTTTGCTGCGGCATTATTGTTTATTTACGCGGTGACTTTTTCATACGCCTATGTGCTACTCGATACCGCCACTGGTGCGTTGATTTTGTTTGCCGCGGTGCAAATTAGCATGATGTTAATCAGCTATGTTCAAGGCCAACGCTTAACCCTACTTGAATGGATTGGCGCATTATTGGCTTTTAGTGGTTTTGCTTATTTAGTGTTGCCCGGCGTGAGTGCGCCTTCGATGACCGGCTTAGTGCTAATGGCGATCAGCGGCTGTGCTTGGGGTGGATATACTTTGCTTGGCAAAAAGTCAGTTAACCCATTATTTGATACAGGTTATAACTTTATTCGCAGTTTACCTTTAGTTGTAGTGATGATATTAGTGGTATGGCTCCTGCCTTACTTAGCCTCAGCGCCACAATTAGTCTCAATACCACAAGCAACGGTATTGTCTGCCAAAGGAATGTTGTTAGCCGTCTTATCAGGTGCAATTGCTTCGGGTATTGGTTATGCGTTGTGGTATCAAGCATTGCGTGGACTTACATCAACCCATGCCGCGGTTTTACAATTAACGGTACCTGTGATTGCCGCAGTGGGCGGTATTCTCTTTTTAGATGAAGTAATCAGTTTTCATCTAGGTGTATCGGCTGGCATTATCTTTGTTGGGATTGCATTGGTTATCTTTGCCAAAGCCCATCCTGTTAATAAGCCGGCCCTCTCAATAAGCAGATAATTGAGCAATAAACATCAGTGAAAACCAAGTGACTTACACATACATAACTCAATAAAATAAATGATTAACGAGGTAATATGAGCAATTCAACACCGTATCCAATTGGTACTCCAGGTCAAAAATGGACCGATGCAGATAAAGCACAATGGTTAGCACAAGTTGCCATAAAACGCTCATATCAAGATGAAGTGGTGAGTAAACTGGCTCAGATTACTGGTCCGTTTGAACAAGTACAATACGGCGCATTATCTTATGATGCTGATAAGTATCCACTGTTTGCATTTAAATCTCAGCAGTGGGATAGCAATAAAAAAACCATTCTTGTGACCGGTGGCGTACACGGTTATGAAACCAGCGGTGTTCATGGCGCGATTCAGTTTTTAACCACCAAAGCACAAACTTATACCGAGTATTTTAATGTTGCTGTAGCGCCTTGCATTAGCCCTTGGGGTTATGAGACCGTTAACCGTTGGAACCCGAAAGCCATTGATCCTAATCGCTCTTTTTATGCTAATAGTCCTGCAGAAGAGTCTGCCGCGCTGATTGCATTTGTGGCAAGTTTGGGAGATGTATATGCCCATATCGATTTACATGAAACGACTGACACTGATGAGTTAGAGTTTAGACCTTTGCTGTCTGCACGTGATGGCGTTGAATACGATAAAGGCATTATTCCAGACGGTTTCTATTTAGTCGGCGACAGTGATAACCCTACGCCAGCGTTCCAAAAAGCAGTGATTGATTCAGTGGCTAAAGTGACTCATATCGCGCCTGACGATAATGGACAATTAATTGAAGTACCGATTGAGCAATTTGGGGTGATTAACTATCCGGTCAAAAAACTCAGTTTATGTGCTGGTATTACTGACAATCACTTCAATACCACCACAGAGGTTTATCCAGACAGTCCAAACGTGACAGCGCAAGAATGTAACGATGCTCAAGTCGCCGCTATCACTGGTGGATTGGATTATCTTATTGGTTATTTGAAGCTCTAAAAAACGTTAAGTGATATAGACGATTACAAGCGATGCCGTTGTCGTCTAGACATATTTTAGTATAATGGCGGTGAGTCGTTGTTTGAATGGAATCTAAAAGACTCATTGCTGTTAAAACCTGTGGTTCCTCGGTTATTGATTAGCCTCCTCGCTAGTCGCCTATTTTTTATTAATAAAGGATTAAAATGAAAAATACTCTGTTGCTATGTCTATTCTGTTTATTAATGACGCCCCATCTTGCACACGCCAAAGCGGGTTTAATCTCTTTTGGTGGTGAAAACATTGTACCTGTTGTGGAACTTCCCGATGATCCACGTTTTCAAACACAAGATGGTGAATTCATTGATGTAGGTTATATCTATAAATCTGTTGATATATTGTTTCTACCACTGTGGAATTATGATGGCCGTTTTGCTGGAATGTTGTCACAACAAGACTTGTATATAGACTTAACCCCCTTGGAAGTCACTGGACTCGTTTTAGAGGCTGGCGTGGTATTACCTCAAGCTCCATACCTCGATTTCTGGCATCGTATCGGTGGGAAAATAGTTTTTTTACTGCTTTGTGGCTCATTAGCACTTTACGTTAGACAGCGCATGCAAAAAAAGGCGGCTTATTTTAGCTCGTTAGCGACTGGGCGTGAGCGATTGAAAGATATCTTAATCAATAGCAATGACTTTACTGAGTTAGACCTATCCGTTATCGAGACAGAAGGTAAACCCAAAGTTGAAGGCATAGCATTTATTGCGGCGAAAAAGTATTTTAACAATATTATTTCAATATCTGTAATTGATATGGGTAAGGTGTCAATTGAGCAAGTTCAAGCTCAGCATGAGCAGTTATTTACTGCGTTACTTGGGTTGAAGAAAACCCTAGGGATGACGTCTCAAAGTACGATCCATTATCTGTATTTTACTTTCGACAGCACTCCTTCAAAAGTAGACATCAGTATATTGAAAGCATTGAGAAAACGTCAAATCACCAAAGCAACTAATTTAATTCCAATTATTATCGATTTTGATGCGCAGATGATTGATAGCACTGTGGGTGTATATCCGTCTAAAAAAATTCTACAAAACTGCTTTACCCAAGCTGAAACTCTCTCAGATGATGTGGCTGAACCTGCAAAGGTATAATGTAATTAAGATTTTTACTAAACGGTTCACAAGGTTATGGTTGATGCCGAAAGCTGCTCTAGGTTTTCGGCATTAAATCAACGCTGACGCATTATCGCTATTTAGACATTTATAATGACGCGCAAATACTTCTTTCATCACCGTCACATCTCAAAACGGGCAGTATTTGTATCATTGCTAGGTTGATAATTAGGCCAAAAATCCTTACACTGTCGCGCTTCGTATTTACCTCGGCTCTGCCGTATGCCAGTTTCAATATCATTTTTGTTTGCTTGAGTCATATAGATGTCAACTCGAGCAAGTAGACTACAATTTGATATGGGCTTTAACACACAACACGATTTGGAATTTCATTTTGATTACAACAGCTAACATCACGATGCAGTTTGGCGCTAAGCCACTGTTTGAAAATCTCTCAGTAAAATTTGGTGGCGGTAATCGCTACGGTTTAATTGGCGCGAATGGTTGTGGTAAATCCACCTTTATGAAAATCCTTGCCGGTGATTTAGAGCCATCAAGCGGTAACGTCTCTATAGATGTTAACGAACGCATGGGTAAATTAAACCAGGACCAGTTTGCCTACGAAAACTTTTCAGTAGTCGATACTGTGATCATGGGCCACAGAGAACTGTGGAAAGTGAAGCAAGAACGTGACCGTATTTATTCTTTACCTGAAATGAGCGAAGAAGACGGCATCAAAGTGTCTGAGCTTGAGATGGAATTTGCTGAAATGGACGGTTACACTGCTGAATCTCGCGCAGGTGACTTACTACTAGGTGTAGGTATTTCCATTGAGCAACACTTTGGTTTAATGAGTGAAATTGCTCCAGGTTTTAAATTGCGTGTGTTATTGGCGCAAGCACTATTCTCAAATCCAGATTTACTGCTACTTGATGAACCTACCAACAACTTGGACATCGATACTATTCGTTGGTTACAAGACATGTTGAATCAACGTAACAGCACCATGATTATTATTTCGCATGACCGTTATTTCTTAAACTCAGTGTGTACTCACATGGCTGACTTAGATTACGGTGAGCTACGAGTGTTCCCTGGCAACTACGACGAATACATGATGGCTGCACAGCAATCACGTGAACGTTTAATGAGTGACAACGCCAAGAAGAAAGCGCAAATTGCTGAATTACAAACCTTCGTCGCCCGTTTCTCTGCTAACGCATCTAAAGCGAAACAAGCTACATCACGCGCTAAGCAAATTGATAAAATTAAGCTAGATGACATCAAAGCATCAAGCCGCGTCAATCCGTTTATTCGTTTTGAACAAGAAAAGAAATTGTTCCGTAATGCATTAGTGGTTGAAAACTTAGCCAAAGGTTACGACACACCATTGTTCAGCAAACTTAACCTAATGGTTGAAGTGGGTGAACGTATTGCTATCTTGGGTCAAAACGGTGTAGGTAAAACCACCTTGTTACGTACTTTAGTACATGATATCCCGCAAGACGATGGCACCATTAATTGGTCTGAAAATGCCAATATTGGTTACTACGCCCAGGACCATGAAGCAGATTTTGCTAATGAAATGACCTTGTTCGAGTGGATGAGCCAATGGCGCAAAGAAAATGACGATGATCAATCTGTACGCGGTATTTTAGGCCGTATGTTGTTTGGTGCAGATGACATTAAAAAGTCAGTTAAAGTATTATCTGGTGGTGAGAAAGGCCGTATGTATTTCGGTAAACTTATCATGCAAAAGCCGAACATTTTATTACTCGATGAGCCAACCAACCACATGGACATGGAATCTATTGAGTCGTTAAACAACGCGCTTGAAAAATACGAAGGGACGTTAATGTTCGTGTCTCATGACCGTGCATTTGTATCGTCACTAGCCACTCGTATTCTTGAAGTGACTCCTAACGGAATTAATGACTTTAAAGGCACTTACGACGAATTCTTAGTGAGTAAAGGTATTGACGCGTAATTCTGGTTTTATAACCAGTACTGTCAGTAACCAGCATTGTTTGTAACCAATGCTCACTGATTAACACCATTAGCCCTGAACAATTGTTCGGGGCTTTTTGTTTTTATTTATTCGGCTAGGCCATATACTCTAGTGATATAAATCAATGACATTCTCCAGCACAGGCATCTACTTTATGAGCATCACCCTTGAACAAGTCGCATCAACCTTGAATGAACTGCAATGTCGTACTAATTTTAATATTAAGAATGTCACCGAATACATGCTACCTGAGTTAAAAGAGCCGGTTTATTTGCATGTAGAAGGAAAAACGCCATTACTGATCATTCGTCCGGCATTTGAAGTTTTTTCCACTGAGCTGGCTACGATTGACGGGGTACACGCGAAATATGATTACTATCACAATGCTCAAATGACCCGATTTCCAACTCGTCGCAACAAAGGCTTAAGTGAAATTCATTACGGTTTAGCATTTCGGTTTGATACCACAGATGCAATCAAATTATTTATTAATAGGTTGATTGAAATAGTAAGAGGATAAATAACCTCATTAGGAGTGCCGCATCATGACAGAGCAATTTAATATCAATCAATTTAATTGTTCCATTAATGGTAAAGGACAAACTTTGATTTGGGCTCATGGGTCAACCGGCAGTATCCAAAGTGAAGATGCGATTGGTTTATATGCCTGGCATCGGTTTCCTAAAAAATTACAGCTTATTCGCTATGATGCTGTTGGCCATGGCTTATCTTCTGCCGGTAAGTGCGTAGAAGACTATTTATGGCCAGAACTTGCCAATGACATGATAAGTATCGCGACGCACTTTAACGCAACGCCATCGCTTATTTTAGGTGGCCAATCAATGGGCAGTGCTACGTGTTTGTTCGCAGCATTAAAACATCCGCATAAGGTAAAAGGGTTAATCTTGATGAACCCGCCCACAGCATGGCATGCTCGTGCAGTACAAGTAGGTGAATATCATAAAATGGCCAAAGCAGCGCGCATTTTTGGTGGTAAAGGTTTAGCTAAAATAAACGCTAAACATTGGGATAAATTACTTCCAAGTTGGCTGATTAATGGTCATGAACATAGTGTATTAGGCATGCTCGACGGATTAAAACTAATGACACGTCAAACGCTAGATCATTTGTTTCGCGCTGCCGCCCTTAACGACCTGCCCAGTAAGCAGCAACTTGCCGAACTGACCATGCCAACCCTGATTTTAGCGTGGCACGGCGACAAGACCCATCCCATAGAAACTGCCATTCAATTACATGCCACAATACCTAATTCGACCTTACACATTGCAGCCTCGATAGATGAGGTTAATGAATGGCCTGAATTGATCAGTGAGTTTTGCCTCAGTTTATAAGTTGTTATTGATGGTCTAAAAATAGTGTTTAGTTTGTTTATCGCTGCAACCATTCACGATAAAAACATTCATTGATTTTATTGTCCGACAATGTCGTAAGTATGGCGTTAACGCAGGTGGAATAACTTTCACTATTCAATTATATGTATTTAAAGCATTATTAAATTAAAAGAAACTAAATTAGCTGTGAGCAAGATCTGAGTTTGTTGCAAATAACTTACCAAAATCTATTAATCTAGTTTATGGTTCAGTGAAGATAAATTTACTTATCAAAAGTGTTTTAAAAAGGATGATGTATGAATTGGCAATGGATTAGCAACCTCAATATTTCGCGTAAACTGGCCTTACTTGTCATTCCCCCTTTATTAACCAGTATTTTATTCGGTGGTATGTACCTTAATAATGAGTACAAAACTCAGCATCAGTTAGCACTGGTTATTGATTTAACCCAGGTTGCCATTATCAATAGCTCCTTAGTACATGAACTGCAAAAAGAGCGAGGTATGAGTGCCGGTTTCCTCGGCTCTAAAGGACAAGCATTTAAAGACAATTTAGTGACTCAACGTGCTCAAACAGACATACAAATTCAACGTTTTAATCTTGTTGTTCAGCAAGACGATTTTCCGCAACAATTACAATCCACATACAATGAAGTTGCTTCAGCATTTAATCAGCTAAGCCAAATGCGTAATAATGTCACGGCCCTTAACATCAGTGTCGCAGAGCAAGTTAGTTATTATACCCGCATCAACACCCTATTATTATCAATGGTCGATAATGCAGCTAGTCAGAGTGTAGATAGCCAAATAGGTATAACACTCAAAGCGTTCGCAGCATTTTTACAATTAAAAGAACGCGCAGGAATAGAGCGAGCAGTACTCAGCACAACTTTTGGTCGCAGTGAATTCCCCCCTGGGTTATATCGAAAGTTTGTCACTTTGGTGGCGGAACAACAAACTTATGCCGAACGGTTTATTGCCGCAGCTAGCCCAGAAAACATTCGCATTTTTAAACAAGCCCAACAAGACAGTGCTATGGCAAATGTTAGTCAACTTCGTGAAATTGCTTTTGCACAAGACAGCGCTGCAATGGCGCAGCAAAGCCCTGAAGATTGGTTTAAAATCGCAACGGTACGTATTGAGCTGTTAACTCAGCTTGAAAAACAATTCAGCCAAGATTTGTCGCAATTAAGCCAAGAAAAATTGTCACAAGCAACTGAGCATATGTATCTCACAGGCGCGGTGTTATTGCTGGCTCTGTTTTTTGCTATTGTGATGAGCATGGTTGTTTCTCGCTATTTGCATCGTAGTTTAAGTCAGCTACACAAGCAGATATTGCATGCTGGTACTCAGTTTGATTTAACCACTCGCTTAAGCCATCAATCTGATGATGAGTTTGGCCAAATCTCGATAGCATTTAATCAAATGATGGCAGAATTTGAACACGTTATTACCCACGTACGTCGAAATGCATTGAGTTTGGTTCATGCCGTTGAACAAATGAATGGCTTTACTCGTTCAATGCAAGCCGATGTTGAACAAGGTTCGTCAGAAGCCGAACAAGTTGCATCTGCTATGACAGAAATGAGCGCAACCGTCCATGAAATTGCTGCCAATGCGGTACAGGTTTCAGAAGCTTCAGCCAATGCCAATATCGAAGTGCAGAGTGGCAACAATGATGTCAGTAAAACTAGCGATGCGATTCAATTGTTGGCTAAAGAGATAGCTAATGCCGCACAAAGTATTGAACGTTTAGATAAAGATGTACAAGATATTGTGACCATTTTAGCGGTCATCAGCTCTATTGCTGACCAAACTAATTTACTCGCATTAAATGCGGCAATTGAAGCTGCTAGAGCGGGCGAACAAGGAAGAGGTTTTGCCGTTGTTGCCGATGAGGTTCGTACTTTAGCTCAGCGATCACAACGTTCAACAGAAGACATTAAAGCGATGACCGAGCGCCTTAAAGCGGGTGCAGCCACTGCCGTCAGTGCTATGCAGCGAGGCCAAGTACAAGCACAACAAAGCGTTACCGAGTCACAACATGCAGGCAATGAGCTTAAATTGATTGCTCAACACGTTAGCGTGATTGACAGCATGAACCAACAAATTGCCGCTTCAACACATGAACAATCGGCCGTAGCAGAAGAAGTAAATCGTAATGCGATGAAAATCACCGATATCTATCACCATACACAGGAGATATCACAACAGATTGCTTTGCTCAATGACAATCTATTAAGTGATGCCAGTGACATGTCACAACAAGTCAGCAAATTTATCCTTTCTAAAAGCTAAGGCGATAAATCGATAACAAGCGGTAACGAGCGATAAGGGCGATGACAATCTAAACAAAGATGACAAGCGAAAGAACAGCGAAAGAGCCTAGATGCTAGAACGCTTCGCTGCTAGAGGCTATAAAAGCTTGAGCGACTAAGTCTGAAGGTTTTTTGCTACACCACGGATCCAACTGTTATCCGCTCTTATAGCCGCGCAGCGTCTAGCAGGACGAAGTCCGCCCTAGTCTCTAGGCTATAAATTGATAACAAGCGATAAGGGCGATGACAATCTAAGCAAAGATGGCAAGCGAGAGAACAGCGAACGAGCCTAGATGCTAGAACGCTTCGCTGCTAGAGGGTATAAAAGCTTGAGCGACTAAGTCTGAAGGTTTTTTGCTACACCACGGAGCCAACTATTGTCCGCTCTTATAGCCGCGCAGCGTCTAGCAGGACGAAGTCCGCCCTAGTCTCTAGGCTGTTAATCGCTTGTCATCGCTTGTCATCGCTTGATACCGCTCTTTACCGCCGGTTATCTTTCACAACTCATTTGGTGCAATGTTGCAGTAATTGGACAAAGAAATCGCTGCCTTTACGTTCCGCAAAAGCTATATTTCGCTCAGGAATGGATTCAGGATCAGTATAGTTGGCTAATGCCATTTCCATGCTGGCTTCACGGATAATATGCAAACAAGGGTAGGGGGAGCGATTGGTAAAATTTGCCGCACTGTCTTGTGGTTCACCTTCAAAACAATAGTCCGGATGAAAGGTCGCTAATTGATAAACACCTTCATAGCCTTGCTCAATTAACTCATCGGTAGCGTAATCGACTAAATCTAAATAAGGGTAAAAACCTTCAAAACCTCGCGGCAAAATAAACAGCGTGGTTTCAGTTTCAGGATGATTATCTAAGTATTGGCACTCTTCAATTAGCGCCTTTAACACAGACTTTGTTTTAGTTTCTTCAATGGCAACATAACGAATGCTAGCGCGTTCGACTTCTCGACGGGCAAACGGACAAATGTTGTATTTCATAATGACATCTTTTACCCAATTTTCAGTATGAGTAAGACATTCATGTTGTTCCATTAGTTAACCTTTTAACGCTAAAAAATTGATTAGTGGGTTGCTGGCGGTAACATCATTGGAATGATCGATGCCACTAATAATAAAGCCATTGTGATATTAAAAATACGTTGCTGACGCTCATTTTTAAGTAAACGTTTAAGTGCCACGCCAAACCCTAACCAGACAATCGCACACGGAAATGCCACACATAAAAATACGCTGGCAATGGTCACGACTTGGCTATTGATCTCTTGTTGTACTGAGGTAAATGTAGCAATGGCACCTACCGCCATAATCCATCCCTTTGGATTTACCCATTGAAATGCTGCCGCTTGTAAAAAGCTAAACGGTTTGCTTACTTTTTTACCTTCCATTTTACTGCTGCTATTGGCAATTAACCATGACAGATAAAGTAGGTAACTAATACCAATCACTTTAATCACAATATGAATAAAAGGATAAGCTTGAAATATTGCACTTAACCCAAGCCCGACCGCTAATATCATGGTCGGAAAACCCAAGCTAATACCCATTAAGTGCGGAATACTACGCTTAATACCAAAATTAACCCCAGAGGTCATTAGCATAATGTTGTTAGGGCCAGGAGTAATACCGGCAGAAAAAGCAAATAAAGCAATGGCGAATACTAACTCCATGAAAGGGTCTCTGTAGTGAATTAATAAGATATTTTTATAAATCGAATTCTAGGGGAAATGAGTGATTCACCATAATGATTTTTTTAACGCTTGGTTAAATTTGTCATTTTAAAACTTAAAAAACACTCGTTTTATAGTTAATGCTTTGATATTTAGCAAATAAATTATTAGTTACTAAGTGTAATTCTGGTTGGTCATTTTTACTTAACGAGTTCAAATTTTACCTTTGAACTCGTTATTTCGGCATGTTGACGGTTTTTAGCGATTAAGTTACAAGTCATTAGCAAGTTAATCGCTAGATAATTTAATAACTAACGTCTACTTCATAAGATGAAAACTTACGAATATTAATTACCCCAGTATCAAAAATAAGGTATTGACCTTTTATGCCTTGCAAAATACCAGTGACTTCAGCAATTTTATCAAAGTTGTGTGATTTAACTTTCACTGGAAACTGCGTAATTGGGTAGCTAATCGCTTGAATATTGGCATCAAGGCGTTCAATAACAATGTCTTGGTATTCGGCTGCGAGCGCTTGCAGTTTATCTTCAATTAGCGGAATAAGTTGGGCTGCTTGTTCAACCAAATCGACATCATCATTATGACCTTTTAGCATAGCTTGCCAATGAGTTTTGTCGTTAATGAATTTGGCTAATTCAATTTCGATTAAGCCCGACATTTTACGGGTCGACACTTTAAAAATCGGTAAGCCCTGAGTCGCCCCTTGGTCTATCCAACGGGTTGGGATTTGAGTATGGCGAGTAATGCCGACTTTAATCCCTGATGTATTCGATAAATACACGTAGTGGGGCACAAAGCAATTTGATATGCCCCATTCAGGTTCGCGGCAAGTGCCTTGATCAAAATGGCATGTTTCTGGTTTCATTATACACAAGTCGCAACTGGCCAGTTTTGTCATGCATACGTAGCAGTGACCTTGAGAATAACTTTTCTTGGTCTTTTTACCGCAGTTGCTGCAAAAAATATTACCTGTATGAGTCATGGTTAATGACTTACCAATAAGCGGGTTAAGCGCCAAACGCGCTTCACCAACAGGTAAATGATATTCCACCTCATGGTTATCATTGAGGTGGGTTTTCAGTTTTGATAGCGTTCCAAACATGGTTAATCCATTTTTATCATCATTATTTTGTGGCAGTTTAACAGAGGATCAAAACGGATTTTAGACTTAATTGGTTTTCAATGTCTAAATTAACTTATGCTGATTTACTCAGTTTATCTAATACAACATCATCACCCATTTCATACAGTGATGCTGTAATTTGCTCTTCTTGGCTCGGATCGGTTAATCCTAATGCCATAGTAGCTCTAAATAATGCAATGCCCGTGTGACTGGCGGTTTCATATTGGCTACTAAATTGTTCTATATTTACGCCTAGGGCATTCATTTTATTAGATATATGCAACACAATCCCTGGGCGATCATATGCGACTAAGTTATAGTGCAAATGTTTAATAGGTTTAGCACTTAAGGTTGTTTTAGCGAAGGTTAAGGTTAAGCCGTCAATGCATTCCAAGGCGTCAATTAACTCATCCCATTTTAGCGCAGGCACTTCTAATTGTAATATTGCTGCAAAAATACCGTCTATATGGCGCATTTCAGAGTCTAGCCAGTTACCACCATGGCGACTAACTACATTAGCAATTTGTTCTACTAAACCTTTTCTATCAGGTGCTTGAAGAGTAATAAGATAACGCATCATTCGATATTTCTCCTATAAATAATGTCTGTAACACAAATGTCATATTTACGTCATATAATCGCAGCCACTTAAGATTGTGTTATTGTTTTACTGCTGTTTACTTTCATATATTTAGTCATAAATATTTATTGTTAGCATAGTAGACTACACATTCAAAGCGCTAATTATGGCATCGATTAATTATTAGAGGTTCTTAATGGAAAGTCAGGTCAATAAACCTGGTTCTGCGGAAAAAAGTCTACTCGTTGATAGACATGCAACCCGCAGAGCATTTAAGGATAAAGCAGCAGAGATTGGGGTAACCGTTGGCGGCACATTAGTGTTTGTCACCCTGTTATTAATATTTTTCTATTTGCTGTATGTCATCAAGCCCATTTTTGATGGGGCACATATAGAACCTGTTACGAGTGTGAGTTATCAACATGCTGATGTTAAAACCTTAACTGTTGGTAGCGATGAACAAAACGAAGTGCTCTATCGCGTGACCGAATCGGGTGTAGTTGACTTTTATTCAGCCGCGAGCGGTGAATTAATTTCATCTTTTAAGCCAAAAATTCCTGAAGGCACAACGGTCACCAGCAGTGCTAAATCGAGCCCAAGTGAGCAACGTTTTGCATTAGGGCTGAGCAACGGCCAAGTGATTGTTGTCGGCATTGAGTTTGGATTAACCTACCCAGACAATAAACGCTTGATTACGCCGACTTTACGTTATCCGATGGGAGAAACGCCATTAACGATTAATAGTGAGGGCGCTGTTTATAATCTGGTGTTTGATTTTAGCGACAGCCGCATGAGCTTTGCTTACCAAAATGCCAATGGTGCTTGGAAGCTTAATCGCCAAGAAGGCGAAGAAAACATGATGACTGAAGAAGTTGAGTGGTCATCTGTTGAAGTGTTTATTGATGATGCACCTAATCATGTTATATCAGCAATAATGACTCCTGATCATCGTCAGCTTATTTTGAGTACCAATAATAAACTATTTATTTATAACACTCGCGATGCCGACTCTATTGAGTTACTACAAGTTGTCGATGTTAAAAAAGTGAATGCTGAAGTTAAGCAAGTAAATTTACTTGCCGGAGCAAGCTCTATATTGGTGAGTTATGACAGCGGTATTGTGAGTCAGTACTTCCAAGTTAATAGCGAAAAAGGTCGTTTATATCAGCAGATTCGTGAGTTTGATGATCTTGCTCCTGTCAGTGTAATGGCGACAGAGTTTTATCGTAAAAGCTTTGCAGTGTTGAGTGCAGATGGCGAATTAACCCTGCTTTATACAACCAGTGAACGTCAGTTATTCGACGAGAAATTTCAGTTAACTAACCCAGGTAAAATGGGCTTTAGCCCGCGTTCAAACGCCTTGGTGATTGAGGCCGATAACAAACTTAACCTTTTCTCTGTTGAAAATGATCATCCAGAAATATCGTGGAGCGCATTGTGGGAAAAAGTATGGTACGAAGGTTACCCCGAACCACAATATGTGTGGCAGTCCACTTCTGGTTCTGACGACTTTGAAGCCAAGTTGAGCTTAATGCCACTGGCATTTGGTACCATGAAAGCGGCATTTTACGCCATGCTATTCGCTGCGCCATTGGCGATTGCGGGGGCGATATATACCGCTTACTTCATGACACCTAAAGTGCGTAATGTAGTAAAGCCTACCATTGAAATCATGGAAGCATTACCGACGGTTATTTTAGGTTTCTTGGCTGGTTTATGGTTAGCGCCACTGATTGAAGATCATTTGCCCGGCATTGTGGTGTTGTTGATGTTATTGCCCACATCAATACTTGCCACTGCATTTGCTTGGAGTAAATTGCCAGAAAAATGGAAGCAGCGCTTACCTGAAACCTATCAAGAGCTAATGCTATTGCCAGTGATTCTATTTATTGGTTGGTTCTCCTTTGAAATCAGCCCAATAATTGAAGTGGCGTTATTTGACGGCAATACTCGTCAATTTATTACCAATGATTTAGGCATCACATTCGACCAACGTAATGCGCTGGTTGTGGGTATTGCCATGGGATTTGCGGTCATTCCAACCATATTCTCGATTGCTGAAGATGCGATTTTCTCTGTACCACGTCATTTATCAAACGGCAGTTTGGCACTGGGTGCAACAAACTGGCAAACCCTGACCAAGGTAGTATTACTTACCGCCAGCCCGGGTATTTTCTCGGCCATTATGATGGGCTTAGGCCGCGCAGTGGGTGAAACCATGATTGTGTTAATGGCTACCGGTAATACTGCAATCCTTGAGTGGAGTGTATTTGAAGGTATGCGTACCTTAGCGGCAAACATTGCCGTAGAAATGCCTGAGTCGGCCATTGGCAGTACGCATTATCGCGTATTGTTCTTAGCTGCCTTTGTATTGTTCGTGTTCACCTTCTTCTTTAATACCATTGCTGAAGTTGTTCGCCAACGTTTACGCGAACGTTATAGCTCACTGTAAGGAAAGATGATGACTCAATTAATGATTAATTCGCCAATCGCCTTGAGAGGTTTGTGCAATGGGTAAGTGGTTTAAATCAGGTTCACCGTGGATTTGGATGACCGGTGGTGCCGTTAGTATCAGTTTGATTGCCGTTTTAGGCTTATTACTGTTAATCGCTTGGCGTGGCTTGAGTTACTTTTGGCCTGCTGATGTTTATGAATGGCAACTCGAAGACAACAATGGTGTTAAAAGTACCTTAATTGGTGAGATTTACGACCGTGAAGAGGTGCCTACAGAGCGCTTAATTTCAGCTGGTCATAAATTTGCCAAACACCCTGGTGAGTTTGTTACTCGTTACTTGGTAAAAACCGGTAACCGTGAGTTTGTTGGTTTAGATTTTCGTTGGATTTTAGGAACCGATATCGTTAGCCGCTCTATGCCTGCTGATGTCGCTAAACTTGAACGAACTAAAAACGGTAATTTTTACGGTTATCCTGTTGCGGTAATTGAAGACGGTAAACGTTTAGAGTTAACTAATGAAGCAGACATAGAAGCGTCTTTGTTTGACCATATCGACCGCGCAGTGGCAATTTCTGACGAAGCCTTGGCGTTGCAAAAAAGCGATATTGGCTCGATAAATTATCAAATGGAACGTCTACGCTTGAAAGAGCGTGGTTATGAGCTTGATGGTGAATTAACGGCTGAGCGTAAAGCGGATATCAAGGCGCAAATCGAACAGCTTAACCAAGACTACTTAGTGCTTGAAAAAGACTTGTTTGCCCTGCGTGATAAAGCGGCGCGTGATTCTGTGGTGATTAAAGACATGCGCGGTGTTGAAGTCACCTTGCAACTGGACTCAATTTTAGACGTAAGTTATGTCAATCACATGAGTTTGCTAGGTAAAGTGGGTCACTGGTTTGTGGGAATAGGTCGCTTTGTGAGTGATGACCCGCGTGAAGCCAATACTGAAGGTGGTGTTTTCCCCGCTATTTTTGGCACGGTATTTATGGTGATGCTCATGGCCGTTATCGTGACGCCATTTGGAGTTGTCGCTGCTATTTACTTGCACGAATACGCCAAGAAAGGCCCTATTACTAAGCTTATCCGTATTGCGGTGATTAACTTAGCCGGTGTACCGTCAATTGTTTATGGTGTGTTTGGTTTAGGTTTCTTTGTGTACATGATGGGCGGCTCAATTGACCAATTGTTCTTCCCAGAAGCGTTACCAGCACCGACATTTGGCTCTCCTGGGGTGATTTGGTCTGCATTAACTTTAGCCATTTTAACCTTGCCGGTGGTGATTGTATCAACCGAAGAGGGTTTAAGCCGAATTCCGAGTGCTGTGCGTCAAGGCAGCTTGGCATTAGGCGCGACTAAAGCCGAGACCTTATGGCGCATTGTTATTCCAATGGCAAGCCCAGCAATTATGACTGGTTTGATTTTAGCCGTGGCACGTGCTGCCGGTGAAGTGGCGCCGTTGATGTTAGTGGGTGTAGTAAAATTAGCCCCAACATTACCGATTGATATGAACTTCCCGTTTGTGCATTTAGAACGTAAGTTCATGCACTTAGGTTTCCATATTTACGATGTAGGCTTCCAAAGCCCTAACGTAGAAGCTGCACGCCCATTGGTGTACGCAACTTCGTTCTTATTAGTATCTGTAATTGTTGCTCTTAATTTAACCGCTATCAGCGTGCGCAACCATTTACGTGAAAAATTCCGTTCGCTAGAACATTAATTAGCGATATCCTGAGGAAAGATAAAATGATTTCTATTGATAGTTCAGCAATGCAAACAGAAGCCGTTGATTTAGCTAATTTACCGGCACAGGATACCGCACTTGAAATCCGTAATCTTGATTTACGTTACGGTGACAAACAAGCGCTATTTGATGTGTCGATGAAGATCCCTAAAAAACAAGTTACGGCATTTATCGGCCCAAGTGGTTGCGGTAAATCAACGCTGTTACGTTGTATTAACCGCATGAATGATTTGGTTGATAGTTGTAAAATTGAAGGTGAAATCTTACTTCATGGGCAGAACATTTATGACAAGAAAGTCGATGTAGCGGCACTACGTCGTAACGTCGGTATGGTGTTTCAGCGTCCTAACCCGTTCCCTAAGTCAATTTACGAAAACGTGGTGTATGGTTTACGTTTGCAAGGGTTAAGTAATCGTCGTGATTTAGACGAAGCGGCAGAGCGCTCATTGCGTGGCGCAGCGATTTGGGACGAAGTGAAAGACCGTCTACATGACAATGCATTTGGCTTATCCGGTGGTCAGCAACAACGTTTGGTGATTGCCCGTGCCATTGCCATTGAGCCAGAAGTATTATTACTCGATGAGCCAACGTCAGCACTTGACCCAATCTCAACATTAACTATTGAAGAATTGATTACTGAGTTAAAGCAAAAATATACCGTGGTGATTGTGACGCATAACATGCAACAAGCGGCACGAGTGTCAGATCAAACGGCCTTTATGTACATGGGTGAATTGGTTGAGTACGCTAATACCAACACCATTTTCACGACCCCTAAAAAGCGTAAAACAGAAGATTATATTACTGGTCGTTACGGTTAATCTTGCTTAAAACGCTTTTAATTAACATACAGAATTTAGGTGGGTATCATGGAAAAAATGAATTTAAGTAAACACATATCAGGTCAGTTTAATGCCGAGCTTGATGATATTCGTAATCGCGTATTAGCCATGGGCGGGCTTGTTGAGCGCCAGCTTGAGCAAGCATTGGATGCGCTAGCAACACTTGACTCAGAATTAGCGCAACAAGTGATTGAAGGCGACCACAAAGTCAATGGTATGGAAGTGGCTATTGATGAAGAGTGCACCCGTATTATTGCTAAGCGTCAACCTGCTGCCAGTGATTTACGCTTAATTTTGGCTATTTCTAAAACCATTACCGATCTTGAACGCATTGGTGATGCTTGTGTTCGTATCGCCAAAGCCGCGGTAGAAAAGCGCGCTAACAGTCAACAGCCTTTATTGGTGAGTATTGAAAACATGGGGCGTCACGCCACACGTATGTTGCACTCAACGTTAGATGCACTAGCACGTATGGATGCTGATCAAGCATTTGAGTTACACAAAGAAGATGCGAAATTAGACAAAGAGTATGAAGGTATTATTCGTCAATTAATGACTCATATGATGGAAGATCCTCGTTCAATCCCTGGTGTGTTAGACGTATTATGGGCTGCGCGTGCAGTTGAGCGTGTCGGCGACCGTTGTAAAAATATCTGTGAATACGTTATTTACTATGTGAAAGGTAAAGACGTTCGCCATATTTCTTACGAAGAAATGGAAAAAGAGCTGTAATAGGTCTTAGCGACTTTAGAAACGCCCTATGTTGCACTGTTTATCGAACAAACAGCCCAGCATAGGGCGTTTTTGTTTAGCGGTTTTGATGGATATTTGTTATCTTTGGCGCCTAAATCTGATGTAGAAGAAATCGTTCATGAAAAATACCCTTGCTCGTGGTTTAACCAATTTATTACCTATGGTGTTGTCTATTTGGCTATTTTGGTCATTGTTTATCTCACTCGATGGCTTAGGTAAATTATTGCTTGATATTGTGGGGGTAAAATCGGCTTTTGTTGGCGCAGGATTTTGTTTGGTGGCGAGTTTAGTGTTTGTAGCGGGATTATTATTTTCCGTTAGTCCAATTGCTTGGGTGTACGGTTGGGTAGAAAACCAACTGATGAAGTTTCCTTTGTTTAAATCTGTTTATGGCAGTATTCGTGATATCGCCAGTTTAATGAACCGCGACGGCCAACCTAAAACCCAAAAAACGGTATTAGTCAAACAAGCCAATGGTAGTTTTGTCGTGGGCTTTATTATGAGTGACTCAGCACCACAACCCCTTGCCGATGCATTGCCAGAAGGTGATTGGGTGCCAGTATTATTCCAACTCAGTTACCAAATAGCTGGGGTGACAAGTTTGGTTAAACGCGACGACCTTATTTTTGTCGATTGGTCATTTGAAGATGCAATGCGCTTTAATTTAACCGCTGGAATATCGAACAGTAAAGCAGCTTAAATAGGCTGGAAGACGGTTTGAGCGATAACACTGATAAAAGCGGTATCAAGCGATAGCGGCGCTAATAAACGATAACAAGCGATAACAAACCTAGAGACTAGAGCGGACTGCGTCCTGCTAGTTCGCTTCGCTGCTATAAGAGCCTGTTTAAGCGGTAACAATCGGTATAAAGCGGTAACTGCGATAACAAGCGATAACATGCCTAGATACTAGAGCGGACTGCGTCCTGCTAGTTCGCTTCGCTGCTATAAGAGCCAGTTTGCGGAAACAATCGGTATCAAGCGATAACGGCGATAACAAACATAGATACTAGAGCGGACTGCGTCTTGCTAGTTTGCTTCGCTGCTATAATAGCCTGTTTAAGCGGTAACAATCGGTATCAAGCGATAGCTGCGATAACAAGCGATAACATGCCTAAATACTAGAGCGGACTGCTAGTTTGCTTCGCTGCTATAAGAGCCAGTTGAAGGGAAACAATCGGTATCAAGCGATAGCTGCGCTAACAAGCGATTACAAACCTAGAGACTAGAGCGGACTGCGTCCTGCTAGTTCGCTTCGCTGCTATAAGAAGCCTGTTGAAACGGTAACAATCGGTATCAAGCGATAGCTGCGCTAACAAGCGATAACAAACATAGATACTAGAGCGGACTGCGTCCTGCTAGTTCGCTTCGCTGCTATAAGAGCCAGTTGAAGGGAAACAATCGGTATCAAGCGATAGCTGCGCTAACAAGCGATAACAAACCTAGAGACTAGAGCGGACTGCGTCCTACTAGTTCGCTTCGCTGCTATAATAGCCTGTTTAAGCGGTAACAAGCGGTAACGGCGCTAATAAACGATAATGGCGATAACAAGCGATAACATGCCTAGATACTAGAGCGGACTGCGTCCTGCTAGTTCGCTTCGCTGCTATAAGAGCCAGTTGACGGTAACAATCGGTATAAAGTGATAACGGCGAGCGATGCGCTTGTCATCTCACTTTATTGCTTATCATCGTTTGTTACTTTGCTTGTATAGTATCTAGGTTTTAGGTGATTAGAATAAGCTAAGTGATGTTTTATCATTGCTTTGTCATTGTTAATCAGTGCTAATCACACAATAATCTTAAAATAAGATCTAGCAAACAATTGCCCCAAGCGATAACAGTGATTATCCTTGGGGTAATTTTTTTTACGAGTGATAAATTAATGTCAGCCAACGAAAGTAAATTAGATAAAGTATTAGCTGAAGCCAGAGACTACAAAGCCTCTCGTGAAAAAGGATATCGTGAGCAAGCGCTTAAGCTCTATCCTTGGGTATGTGGGCGTTGCACTAGAGAATTTACTCATAAAAATTTATCTGAATTAACTGTGCATCACCGTGATCATAATCATGACAATAACCCGTCAGATGGCACGAATTGGGAGTTGTTGTGCCTGTACTGTCACGACAATGAACACTCACGCTTTGAAGAGCTTATTCGTTACGGTAGCACTAAAGAAGCCAAACAAGATGCTGCCACTTTCAATCCGTTCGCAGACTTAAAAGCGATGATGAAGAAGTAGAGCTGAGACGGTGAAAGTCGGTAAGATCGATGAAAATCGATAACAAGCGATGGCGAGCGATAAAAAGCCTAGGAACTAGGTCGCTTCGCGGCGAGATGCTATACAGGCAATGTCAAAAGCTGGTAAGAACGATAAAATCGATAACAGGCGATGACAAGCGGGAAACAGCCTAGGAGCTAGGTCGCTTCGCGGCGAGATGCTATAAAATCAAATTCAAAAGATACAAGCTTAGGGCTAGGTCCCATCATGGAAATACTTCTGAGCTGGGTCTGCTTGATGCATTACTGTTGTTATAGAAGCGAAGCGCACTAGCTGGACGCAGTCCGCCCTAGCATCTAGGCTCGTAATCGCTCGTAATCGCTCGTAATCGCTCGTAATCGCTCGTTATAACCTATTACCGTTTAATCCGCTTTTCAGCTTCTAACCATTTTGCCCGTGACAACGTTTGGTTGTTGTTGTCGCCTAAATACAGCTGTTTTCTGCCTTCTAGACTATCAAAAATTTGTTTCTTTCGTTCTTCACTGGCTTGTGACCACGTTACAATTTCATCAATGTGACGAAAACAGCCCATACAATAATCGTCAGCATTTAAGCCACAACGGGCGACACAAGGTGAGTGCATAGTTTACAATTCCAGTTCGGTGATTTAATGACTCGCATCCTATCATTTCAATCGGCTAAGGTTAACTACAAGTCTCAATATGTCCGTAATCAAATATCAACAGACCTTTAATGCCATAGACTCACTTCTTGAGGCTCTAAAACCCTTATGGCAGCTGGTCGCGTTTGAGTGTGACCACTTACCTTGGCAGCACGATTTCCCACAATTAGCCCAAAAGGTGTGGCAACTTGATGATGTAGAAATTGATACTATTGATATGGATCAGCAACAGCTTGTAGAGTCGTTGTTGCCAAGTCTGATTCGCGATATCAAGCAAAGCAAACTGCCGCAGGTTGATCAGTTAATTAGCCAATTAAGCTTGTTAGTCATCACTTTGCCTACAAGTACGATTAACAGTGACGATGCTCAAGCTGTTTCTGACACTGAAACACTCGTGAATGATCACCTAAATAGCGATTCAGCGCATTTTAGTGCCCATATTAAAGGTCGAAAGTGGCAACAGATTACCGCGTTCTCGGAGCAAGTTGATCCACAATCTCAACCCCAACTACCTCGGTTACCTATTTTAGAGTGGTGTGCTGGTAAAGGGCATTTGGGCCGCTTGGTGGCTAAGCAGCAAAATGTTGAGGTAACAAGTATTGAGTGGCAAGCGAGTTTATGCTCACAAGGCCAGGTTTTTGCAAAACAATGGCAATTACCGCAAACTTTTATTTGTGCCGATGCTTTTGCGCCAATCGACCCAGGTAAACCGCTTTTGTTAATTGATCAACATGCAATCGCATTGCACGCCTGTGGTGATTTACACATTCGTTTACTCCAACTCGCAGTATCGGCAGGCACTCGGGTGATGTCTATTTCACCCTGCTGTTATCATTTGATTGAACATACACATTATCAACCGCTATCGGCCTTAGCCAAAGTCAGTGCGGTCAAACTGTCAAAGCATGACTTACAGCTGCCATTGCAACAAAGCGTTATTGCAGGCACCAAAAAACAAACATTACGCAATCAAGAGATATCATGGCGCTTAGGTTTTGACAGTTTGCAACGAGAAATTCGCGGCATCGATGCTTATTTATCGGTGCCGACCATTAAAAAAAGCCAGCTTAGTGGCAGTTTTAGCGACTTTTGCCAATGGGCTGCAAATCAAAAGCATTTAGTTATATCCAGTGAGATTAATTTGAGCCATTATTTGCACCGCGGAATTGAGCGACAACGGCTTACTAAGCGAATAGATTTAGTGGCCCATCTATTTCGCCGAGCTTTGGAGCATTGGCTGTTGCTCGATCGAGTGTGTTTTTTACAAGAGCAGGGATATCAAGTGGCTTTGACTGAATTTTGTGCAAACAGTGTTACACCACGAAATGCGATGATCCAAGCAATTAAAACAAACTAATAGCAGCCTTTGTCACAAAACTGTAAATTAAACCTTTGTTTATACTAGTCTATTTGCCCTAAAACTGTGAAAATCAACAAACTAGTTAATCAAATAATAAAATCTAACCACAATATATTATCCAAATTACCGCATTAGCTTGCTGTTTTTGATTGAATAATTAAGCCATTCTTGTTCAAATGGCGGGTTAATAACGAATAACAACTATTCTAGTGGCTTTTGTGCTTGCTAGAGCGAAGCGAATTATACGGTTTAATGAAATATTCACGCGTCTTTATCAATAGTCTGGCTTATGAGCTAGCACCCCAAGTAGTGTCGAGTAGCGATTTAGAATCTCGCTTGGCCCCGCTTTATCAAAAGTTTCGTATTCCGATGGGGCAACTTGCCGCATTAACCGGAATTACCGAGCGTCGTTGGTGGCCTAAAGGTCATCGTTTATCAGACGGCGCTATTGCTGCTGCACGTAAAGCCGTGAATGAAACCGGTATTAATGTCAGCGACTTAGGTGCTGTGGTTTACACGGGTGTGTGCCGTGACCAACACGAACCAGCAACCGCTTGCCGTATTGCTGCCGAACTTGGCGTGTCTAAAGACACAGCCATTTACGACATCAGCAATGCTTGTTTAGGGGTGTTGTCGGGTATTTTAGATATTGCCAATCGTATCGAACTTGGGCAAATCAAAGCCGGCATGGTTGTGTCGTGCGAATCTGCACGAGATATCGTTGATGCCACCATCGATCACATGCTAGCCGAACCGACAATGCAGAATTTTGCTCAGTCATTGGCTACGTTAACCGGTGGTTCAGGTGCGGTAGCAGTCATTTTAACCGATGGCACTCTGCCACTTACCACCACACGCCAGCATCAATTGCTAGGTGCGAGTCATTTGTCTGCACCAGAGCACCACCAATTGTGTCAGTGGGGCCTACAAGAAGCAGGGCACTTATTGTATCGCGAGTTTATGCGTACCGATGCAGTTACTTTGCTCAAAGAAGGCGTAGAACTTGCTAAGCACACTTGGGAGCACTTTCTAGAGCAGCGTGATTGGGTTGTTGAGCAAGTTGATAAAGTGATTTGTCACCAAGTGGGTGCATCAAACCGCCGACAAGTGCTAAATGCATTAAACATCCCCCACGAAAAAGAATATCCCACCTATCAAACCTTAGGCAACATGGGCACGGTTTCACTACCGGTTACTGCTGCAATTGCCCACGATGAAGGTTTTTTACGTGTTGGCGACCAAGTCAGCTTTTTAGGGATAGGCAGTGGTTTGAACTGCATGATGTTAGGAATTAAGTGGTAAGCCTTGGGCTGCACTGAATTTTTGCATATCATTATAAAAATAGTTAACAGGATGCATCATGCTAGACAACTTACTGCCATTTAAAAGTCATTATTTAGACCGTAACGGCAATAAACTACATTACATAAACGAAGGCCAAGGCGAGCCAGTCGTTATGGTGCACGGTAATCCTAGTTGGAGTTACTACTACCGTAATTTAGTTAGCGCGTTGAGCGATCAGCATCAGTGTATTGTGCCAGACCATATTGGTTGCGGCTTATCAGACAAACCCGATGATCCACAATACGATTACACCCTAAAAAACCGTATTGATGATTTAGAAGCCTTGCTAGACAGTCTTGATGTAAAGCAAAACATCACCCTCGTGGTACACGACTGGGGCGGTATGATTGGTATGGGCTTTGCGGCTCGTCATCCTGAGCGTATTAAACGCATTGTGTGTTTAAACACGGCCGCGTTTCATCTTCCTAAAACTAAGCCTTTTCCCTGGGCATTATGGATTTGCCGCGAAACCTTACTCGGCACCTTGTTAGTCCGTGGTTTAAATGCATTTTCATCAGCAGCCTCGTATGTGGGTGTCAAACGTAAACCCATGTCTAAAGAAGTGCGTGAAGCTTATGTAGCGCCATTTGATTCTTGGAAAAACCGTATTTCGACACTACGCTTTGTCCAAGACATTCCACTCAAACCTGGCGACAGAAACTACGACTTAGTGACTAGCATTGGCGATAGCTTAAGCGAGTTTGCTGACGTACCGACGTTGATTTGTTTTGGTTTACAAGATTTTGTGTTTGATAAGTATTTTTTAGAAGAATGGCGACAGCGAATGCCTCACGCCACGGTGCACGAGTTTGCTGACTGCGGTCATTACATTCTTGAAGATGCCAGCGACGAAGTGATTGGCTTAATTAAAGACTTCATCGAAAAAAATTAATTACACCCTAAAAGGCTCATTTGAGCCTTTTAGCTATTTAATCGTCTAAAATTATCTATATGTTGGCGTACTTGTTAACCAGCATATATGCGTTATTCACATTAGCCCAAAATGAAGCCACATGACCAAAACCTCTACACTTGCTAATGCCAATATCTGTCAGCACCTTAAAACGGCTGCGCAAGCTATGCCTGCCGGTCTTGCAGTTGCTGTGCAGCACGCTAAGCAAGGTAAATTCAGTTATCAAGAAATCGACTTTGTGACCTTACACCAACAATCGGACATGATTGCTAAAGGGCTCATTCAGTACGGTATCAAGCGCGGCATGAAAGCCGTGTTAATGGTCACCCCAAGCATTGAGTTTTTCTCGTTAACATTTGCCTTGTTCAAAGCCGGTATTATCCCCATTTTAGTTGACCCAGGTATGGGCATCAAAAATCTTAAACAGTGTTTTGCAGAGTCGCAACCAGATGCCTTTATCGGCATACCTAAAGCGCATATTGCTAGGCGGGTGCTTGGGTGGGGCAAAAGCAGTGTTAAGCAGGTAATTAATGTCGGTGGTTCAGGCATTGAACGTTGGTTAACAAATGCCACAAGTTTAGAAACTATTACCGAAATAGGCCGAAATGAGGCTTATCCTTTTGAAATGGCCCTGCTAAAGCCAGATGCTATGGCCGCTATTTTGTTTACCAGTGGCAGTACTGGTACTCCCAAAGGCGTGGTGTACAGCCATGGGATGTTTGAAGCACAAATTAGCGCACTTAAACACGATTACGGTATTGCACCTGGCGAGCGAGACTTAGCGACTTTTCCGCTGTTTTCATTATTTGGCCCTGCATTAGGCATGGCATCCATTGTGCCAGACATGGATGCGAGTAAACCAATTACCGCCAACCCAGCCAATTTGTTTGCCGCAATCGATCAATATCAATGTAGCAATATGTTTGTTAACCCAGCTTTGCTAGAGCGATTAGGTCAAGCTGGCGAGCAAACTCAGCATAAACTGACTAGCGTTAAGCGAGTGATATCAGCAGGCGCACCGGCAACGATTAGTTCTATTAAACGTTTTAGCCAAATGCTCAACCCACAGGTTGAAGTGCTTAACTCTTATGGTGCCACTGAATCGTTACCCATCAGTATGATTGGTAGCCACGCGTTATTTAATACCAGTCAACAGACCGATCAAGGTAAAGGCATTTGTGTCGGTAAACCGATATCGTCGGTGAGCGTTGATATTATTGCGATTACAGATAAGCCTCAACCTCATTGGGTCGATGTTAAAAAACTTGTTGCTAACGAAATTGGTGAAATTGTAGTGAGCGGCCCTATGGTCAGCCAAGCCTATTATCAGCGTCAACATGCCACTGAGTTAGCTAAAATACACGACGGTGAACACGTTAAGCACCGCATGGGAGATGTGGGTTATCTCGATGATAATGGCTTATTGTGGATGTGTGGTCGTAAAGGCCATATTGTTGATGCCACGCGCGGTAAGCAAAAATTAAAGCGCTTTTATACACTGCCCTGTGAGCGAGTGTTTAATACTCACACTCAAGTCAAACGTTCTGCCATTGTTGGCGTTAATGTGGGTGGGGACGTTGTGCCAGTTATGTGTATCGAATTGCAAAAAGATATTGTTTGCTCAACGGCTAAAGCCCTTTATCAAGAGTTAATAGAATTAGCCGAGCAGTATCCACATACGCAAGGTATTGGTCGTTTTTTAATTCATCCCGACTTCCCTGTAGATGTACGCCATAATGCTAAAATTTTCAGAGAAAAGCTCGCTGTTTGGGCACAAAAGCAGTGGAAAGAATAAGGCCGTACTCAAGTAATTATTAAGTAAGAATAAGACCAGTCCTAAAGTTAGAGCAAGGTAATAATAATGAAGCTGACAGACTTACATCCCCTAGAGCAAGCCGCACTTAAACAATTAGCGCTATCGGTCAACAAAGTGTTTGTGACCGGTGCAGGCGGCTTTTTAGGGTTTGCTATTTGTCAGCGTTTATTGGCCGTAGGTATTGAGGTGGTGGGTTTTGCTAGAGGATATTATCCTAAGCTTGTTGAGCTTGGTGTTGATATGCGTCAAGGTGATATCAGCGACTTTGACACGGTAAAACAGGCAATGCAAGGCTGTGACGTAGTGTTTCATGTAGCATCAAAGGCAGGCGTGTGGGGTAGTAAGCAAAGTTATTATTCGCCTAATGTCGACGGTGCGGCTAATATTGTTAATGCTTGTAAAGCGCTTAATATTCAAAATCTTATTTATACCAGCACCCCAAGCGTAACCTTTGCTGGGCATGACGAAAACGGCATTAACGAGTCAGCACCTTACGCTGCTGAATATCTCAATTATTATGGTGAGTCTAAAGCCATTGCCGAACAAAATGTGCTTGCAGCTAATTCTGCTCAACTTCGAACTACCGCCTTACGGCCACATTTAATTTGGGGGCCAAACGATCCTCACCTGGTACCTCGAGTGATTGAACGTGCTAAAGCAGGGCGATTAAAGCTAGTGGGAAATGAAGATAAACTGGTCGATACCATTTATGTTGATAACGCCGCCTACGCCCATATTTTGGCTGCAGTAGACTTAATAGCAGACGCTAAATGCGCCGGTAAAGCGTATTTTTTAAGTAATGATCAACCTATTACCATGGCAGACATGCTTAATCGCATTTTAGCGTGTGTCGACTTACCGCCCGTGACCAAACGTGTACCAACGCGTGTCGCTTACACCGCAGGTGTTGTACTTGAATTTGTTTATGGTTTGTTTAATAAACAGCAAGAGCCCATTATGACTCGCTTTGTAGCAAGGCAACTGTCGACCAGCCATTACTTTGACATTGGCGCAGCAAAACAAGACTTAGGCTACCAGCCGCTGGTGAGTATCGACCAAGGAATGCTTAAACTGAAGCAATCTTTGTCGAACTAATTGCCTTGCTGTCACACATCTTCCGTGTGCATTTACTGGACTCACATATGTGATTTAAACGATGTAAACAGCTGTTTGTAAAGTTGTTTTTACATCACTTCGTGGGTTATTTTTCAACAATCACTTGGTTATATTTTATTCCACTGTATCTTAAATTCCGACCACCACAACAATAACCCCAAAGAGGGTAACAACTCATAACAAGGTGGCGCAGGGAGAAGCAATGCAAGATAACAATCAGGGTAAATGGAACTTAGCCACATTAGCCATTCATGGCGGACATCAACGCGAAGCCTTTGGCTCACTCACCACACCTTTGTATCAAACTGCCACCTTTGTATTTGATACAGCCGAGCAGGGCGGAGCACGTTTTGCCGGAGAAGAACCGGGTTATATTTATACTCGTCTCGGTAACCCAACCACCGGAGAGCTTGAGCGTAAAATGGCGCTGCTAGAAGGCGCAGAAGACGCAGCTGCAACCGCATCTGGCATGGCGGCAGTATCAAGTGCATTATTAACTCATTTGCATGCAGGCGATCACTTAATCGCATCAAAAGCTGTTTATGGTTGTACCTTCGCGCTGATGACCACTCAGCTAACCCGCTTAGGCATTACATCAACATTGGTCGATTTTTCCGACATAGCTGCAATCGAAGCCGCCATCAAACCAAACACCAAAGTGTTGTTTTGCGAAACACCAGTAAATCCACATTTACAAGTATTCGATCTTGCTGCTATGGCCAAAGTAGCTAAAGCACATAATCTAGTTTCAATCGTCGACAACACCTTTATGACACCACTATTGCAGCAACCACTAGCGTTAGGCATTGACATGGTGATCCACAGTGCCACCAAGTATTTAAATGGCCACGGTGATGTTATCGCAGGTATTGTGTGCGGCAATGCAGAGCACATGCACAGATTGAAATACGAAATCCTAAAAGACTTCGGTGGCGTGATTTCACCTCACGATGCATGGTTAATTTTACGCGGTTTAAAAACCCTAGACGTACGGTTAACTCGTCACTGCGACAATGCAGAAGTGTTAGCTGAATTTTTAGATAAACACCCTAAATTCAGCCAGGTCTTTTACCCAGGCTTAGAACACCACCAAGGTCATCGTTTCATCGGCAACCAAATGAAGCGCGCTGGCGGTGTCATCGCATTCGAATTGGCGGGTGATAAGCAAGACGCAATCAACTTTGTTAATCGTTTAAAGTTATTCACTATCGCCGTAAGCTTAGGTGACGCAGAATCGCTGATCCAACACCCTGCATCAATGACCCATTCCCCTTACACCCCAGAAGCCCGACTAGCTGCAGGCATTACCGACAACTTACTGCGTATCTCAGTCGGATTAGAGAATGTAGAAGATCTTATCGCGGATATAGAACAAGCGTTAAAATAGATGAAAAGCGTTGAGCTAAAGGTTAAAGATTTAATCAACGCTTGGTAATTCTCAATCGTTATTCTGGTGAGCCATCCACGCGTCATTCCGCTAACGATCTTGAGCCGGAATCCAGGTGTTAATTATTTAAAGCCACAAAAATCAATGACAACACCTGGATCCATCCCATTAGCGTTTCTGAGCTGGGATTAAAGCATTCGAGGATGACAGCGGCGAAGCCAAAGCAACACATGGATCCCCGATAAGAGATCTCGAGGATGACGGGCTAGGAGGAAGGATAATCCCCACTATTACGTTATTCAAGTAATGCATACTCACACGCCATTAATGCTCACTATTCGTCATTCAAGTAATGCTCACTATTACGTCATTCCGGTAACGCTCTTGAGCCGGAATCCAGGTGTTAATGCTTTAAAGTCACAAAAATCAATGACAACACCTGGATCCCCGATAAGAGATCT
>NZ_JBEOPN010000011.1:0-143259 GCF_040310085.1 Shewanella sp. S1-58-MNA-CIBAN-0166
TAATCCAATAACGTCATTTTTATTAAGGTGTTTTACGGATCTAAATATCAAAACCGTTTTGGCAAGGATGTTTGACCATGTTAACAACGCGTCCCCAAGCAAGTTGATAACGTACAGCAACAAACATTCTAATAATAAGCGCAAAATATCTTGCATCCTTGCCGCTTTATCGCTCTACCGTTAGTAGTCAAGAAGACAGCTAACATAACAGTTCAGGCGTTATTGGGTCCCCAGACTCTATAATCCAATAACGTCATTTTTATTCCAGCCTCTGGCTGACAAGCTCAAAACAATAATAATCACGAGCTTGATAACACTCTGGAGCATCAATGGGTACAGGTTGATAGCATTGGAGTGTTGGATACCCTAGTGGCATAAATATAACCACAGACAATGCAAACAAAAGCCCCAACGCAAAGGATGCAATGGGGCTTTTTCATTTCTATTAACTCAAAAACAGCTTAAGCTTAACTGAATAAGCCACCGCTTATTCATCGACGGAATTTACACCTTTAACACATTTACTGCTCTGCGATATGAAGGCTTCAAAATCAGTGCTATTGAGTGGGCGACTAAACAAATAACCTTGACCCATAAAACATCCTAATTCAACTAATGCGTGGCTTTGCGCTTCAGTTTCAACACCTTCGGCAATTAGCACTAACCCCATCGACTTACCCAACGAAATAATCGTCTTCACAATTTCATAATCATGTTTATTGTTGAGCATATCTTTCACAAACGACATATCAATTTTCATTACATCAACATTAAACTTTTTCAAATAGGCCAAGCTGGAATAACCAGTACCAAAATCGTCAATAGCAATCTTAATCCCTAATGATATTAACTCACTCAACTTGTTTTGCATGTCCGCTGCATCAATCATCAATGCAGTTTCGGTAATTTCCAATTCAAGTAAATGTGCCGGTAAATTATGCTCCAATAGTGCTTTCTTGATCATATCGGCTAAGTCGGGATCAGCAAACTGTGCCGCGGCCACATTTACCGAAATAGGAATCGTATAGCCCATTTCTAACCAACGTTTAGCTTCAGCACAGGCCTTATTAAGCACTTGTTTACCTAGCATAATAATTAAACCGGACTCTTCCGCTAATGGAATAAACTCTGCGGGAGAGATAAGCTCACCCTCATCATTGGCCAGTCTAACGAGAGCCTCAGCACCAATAATAATGTTTGTCTGTAAATCAATTTTAGGTTGATAATGCACAAAAAGTTCATCATTAATTAATGCTTTTCTTAAACGAGTCTCTAAATGATGGCGCTCCATAAGCGAACTTTCTAAATCATGCGAGAAAAAGCAGAAGCGATTTCGGCCTTCCTGTTTGGCACGGTACATTGCCACGTCCGCATGCCTCATTAACTCCTCGGCATCTAAAGCATCATTTGGGAACACACTAACACCAATACTTATCGACACATTAAACTTCTGATTATCAAGAATAAAAGGTTCATGCATCGCTTCAACTAATGTAGATGCTAATTGCGAAGAGGCCTCAACAGAGCGAGTCTCGCTCATTAAAATCACAAATTCGTCACCACCTAATCTCGCTAATGTATACGATGCAGGTATTAACGAGCGTATTCGTCTTGCCATCATACAAATGAGCTCATCACCATATTGGTGGCCTAAGGAATCATTAAGGTATTTAAAATGATCAATATCGATTAATAGTGCAGCTGCTTTGGTGCCATAAGATCTTGCTGTAGAACACGCCACGCTCAGTCTGTCCTGGAGTAATATCCTGTTTGGTAAATCAGTTAACTGATCATGGTTGGCTAAATGGCTCATTTTCATCGCCATCGCCATCGCTTCACTCACATCATGAAACACCATAATGGCGCCAATCATTTCACCATTCTCATTACGGATTGGCGCGGCTGAATCCTCCACATAAAAAACATGCCCTCCACGTGACGTAAGTAGGCTGTTTAGCGCCATTGCCACAATGCGCTGCTCGCGAAGAGCTAAATATAACGGGTTCAATAATGGCTGCTGAGTATCAGAATCTTTCAAATGCATCACATTTTCAATTTTTTGATGTAATGCCTCTTTTAACCGCCAACCCGTCATGCGCTCCGCAATTGGGTTCATAAAAGTAATAAGCCCTCTTGTGTCGGTCGCAATAACAGCATCACCAATAGAATTGAGTGTTACTCGAAGACGCTCCTTTTCAGAGTACAGCGCTTGCTTAGCATGCTTTACTTCAGAGACGTCAACAACAGTAACCAAGTAGCCATCGACTCCAGCACTTGATTTCATTTTGGACTGAAAGACTTCATAAAAGCTCATACCGTCACGGTTAGGGACTGTGACAATGTACTTTAATGCATCTGAGGTAATATGACGGTGATGATTTAAAATTGCATTACTGAGCGCTTCAGGAAAAATAGTCGAAATATGCTTGTTTTTAACATCACCGACCAAGCTATCAAACCACAAACCAGTGTTGTCATTACTAAATAAATTCTGACCTAAATCATCCCAATAGGTAATAAGCATTGGGACTTGATTAACTAATTGTTGTAGCTCTTCTTTAGCTTTAATAATTAATTGGTTTTGCTGCCTAAATTTAAGTTGTGTATGGACTCGTAAACAACAAATAGAAGCGTTAAAAGGTTTAGTAATAAAATCGACCCCACCACTTTCTAGCGCCAATCTTTCAAATTCAGGCTCAGTGTGGCCGGTAATAAAAATAATTGGAATATCGCTAAATAATGGATTAGCTTTGAGTGCACGACACACTTCCCATCCATCCATGTCAGGCATCTCAATATCGAGTAAAATGACATCAGGCTTAATTTTATCCACTAACGCGAGTGCATTAGTGCCAGACTCTGAAAAAAAGATATTACCAAGAGGCGACAAAATATCTTCCAGCATAAATATATTTTGAATATTATCGTCAATAATCAAAATTTTATAAACAGTATTGGATAAACCCGATAACAACATAGAAAAATAACTCCCTTATTTTCAGCTAGATAACATCCATTTAATCTTAAGGTTATCTGTAACCAACATACATTTATAATAGCTTAATTTTTTTACGTCTATCAATAATAGGCAGCAACGTAACCCACTACCTTAATTTAATGAAAACAACACCTACATAATAAGTACATTATGTTAACTTAGTCGATACCAAATGTGCTTGACCATAAAAGATATGAATACGCGAAAACGACATAAACACAAAAATGGTACACAGTTTCGTTAAGTAATATATTTGCACAGCATGTATCCAACGTGCATCTTAATATCTGCCTACATACTAGCGCGACCATATTCAGATAGACAATTGAGTTATCGTTATTGAGAGGCTGTTGAAACACTCATAGGCAATACAGGTAGACTAATTAGATGAGTTTGAAATGAACATGAGTAATACTGAACGACGTATCACGCTATTTTGTGCAGAACATCAGCTTGAATATCATCAGGCTGTTAATCGTTTTAGCGGCAATAAAGCCACCTATTTTAAGTCTGTTCAGCTGTTTATTAATGACTTAACCTTGTATATCCAACAAACAATGGCTTCACCGAACATTCCGGCAGACTTTGCACCTATGCTGCATACACTAAAAAGTTCTGCTGCTACTTTAGGTTTCACCGAATTAGCCTGCTACGCACGAAACCATGAAATTAAACTAGCACACTACTCTCCTACTGAATTTAGCCAGTTTCATAAGATATTATTGGCAAAATTAACCACGAATAAAGATCTAGCGATAATGCTAGCCTCCTTGCTAGAAATGGAATTACAAGCATCAAATAGCCAAGAGAACATACCGATATTAGCAGTGAACAGCGAATTTATTATGATATATGACACGCTAATGGAAGAAGTTAATCACTATAATATGAATGCCATTAATACATTTGCCAAAATAGCCAATACACTTAACCTCATTGCACCACAACATATTGAATTATTAACACAATCAATTAACCAATTAAAGTTTCAACAAGCAGAAAATATATTAGCTGAGATATATCCCCGCATATTGAATATTCAACAGTGACACAGACTCATCAGGAAAATCATAATGCATTGAAATTAATAAACAAATAAAATATAATCTTGCTTTCCCTATTGCTCACTATAAATAAATTAATGTCATCACTCATACCTTAGTACTAACGCTATTGATTGATATTATTAAAAAATCTTTTGTTTGCAAAAATTTAACATCAAAAAAAAATACATTCGCTACACTTAACCTTATTCACTCCTTATTGAAGTATCTTTATGATCAAAGTGTTGAACATGTTTATCTTAACTTTCATATTAATCGGCATTGTCAGTTGTGACCTTGGCACAAGCAAATCACTTACCGCTTCCGCCCTAAAAGACCCCATTAAAATTGCGGTATCTGGCACACCTCTTTCTGCACCTTTTTTTATTGCACAACAACAAGGTTACTTTAGAGCGAATGGGCTTAATGTTGAGCTAGTGAGATTCGACAGCGGAGTGAAATGCTTTGACGCCCTTAAGAATAAACAAGTTGACCTCGCCACGGCCTCAGAAACTGTGGTCATGTTTAATAGCTTTAAACAAACAAACTTTTCTGTATTAGCCAGTTTTGTCGAATCAGATAATGATCTAAAATTACTGAGTTTAACACCGCAAAAATATCAACAACTGGATAATTTAGCCCACGCACGCATAGGGATAGTAAAAAGCAGTGCCAGTGAGTTTTTTTTCGATAGTTTATTGATTATGTATAACAAAACTCAGCAGCCAATCGAGCGAGTATATTTACCTGCGGAGCAGCTTATTCCGGCGTTATTAAATAATGAGGTTGATATTATTTCAGCTTGGGAGCCCTTAAGTTATTTGTTAACACAACAAGTCCCCTCAAATACCAACGTCATCAGCAGTCGCGGCCTATACCACTTATCGTTCAACTTAATCGAGCTTAAAGAGACAAGGCTATCAACTACAGAAAAGTTAGCGCTACTCAAATCAATTAACGACGCAACCGATTATATTCATACACACCCAGATCTTGCTCAGACGAAAATTAGCCGTGTATTAGATATCGATCAATCCCAACTTAGTTATTCCTGGAATGACTATACTTTTCGGTTATCACTCAGTAATGCACTCTTTTCTAACATCCAAACTCAAAGCCAATGGGCAATTGATAATAAATTAGTCTCTGAAGAGAATAGTGTTGATTTTAGGCAGATTCTTGACCGAAAATTGTTTGAAAAGTTCACCAGTTTAGAGGCGGGATGGTAATTTATGATGTTATCTAAACGTCTAAAACTGACCGCAACACTCTGTTCACTGCTTACATTGATTGTCGGCTTGTCATTGATACAAGTTCACTATTATCAACAACAAATATACCGCCAACTCAATTACTCAATGAAGTTACAAATCAACATTGATAGTTTGCGTAGTCAACTGTGGCTTTACCAAGAGTATACAGATGACCAAGGGTTATCAGAGTTAAATATACGCCAAGCTGAACTGGCCAAAAACCTCTCAGAAGACATTCAATGGGGTACGCAACAAAAACTCATTATTGGAAACCTGAATAGACTGAATACCAATATTAGAGCACTTATTAATACTCAAAATAGCTTTCATAGTAAACAAGTCGATGTGTCATCCACCCTCACAGCAGAACGGTTATTTAAAGCAAAATACAGCATGGTTATTGAAGAGATGACTGAAGAAATGTTTAATCTTCATCAATTATCGATTAAACAAGCGAGCCAAAAACAACAAACGTTATTATTCCTTGTCGGAATGGTGCTATTGATATTAGCGATTCTGGTCACCGTATGGTCATTTATGACACTCATTCGATTTAAGAAAGGGTTAGCCTCACTCAACCAAGGGATGGAAGCACTTGCGGCTGGAGACCTAAAGAGTCAAATTAATTTCAGTGATACCGATGAGTTATCTGCACTCGCCCATAACTTCAATAGAATGAAGCTTTCACTTGCTCAAATCACCATTAAAAAGGATGAATTAAAGCAAGAAGTAGACAGCCAAACCCGTAAATTAATTGAACAACAAGACCAACTCATTTTCTTAGCTGAACATGATGAACTAACCGGTATTTATAACCGTCGCGCATTCATAAAACAAATTGATACTGCTATAGCAAGGGATTTACGCGGAGAAAATCAAGCGGCACTATTATTTATTGACCTTAATAAATTTAAAAATATTAACGACACCCTGGGCCATAGTATTGGTGATGAAGTGATCATGACCATTGCAAAACGTTTGGTTAATAGTCTACGCGCTACCGATATAGTGGGCAGACTCGGCGGCGATGAATTTATCGTTTGGCTTGATATGCTTCCTGAACCAATTGATATTGAACATAAAATAAACCAGCTATTAGCCAGTATTAAGCAACCGATTATTATTGGGAAGCATACCTTAGAAGTTGGCGCCAGTATCGGAATTAGTGTACTGCCAGAACATGGTTTAAATAGCCGAGAACTCATCACTGCAGCCGATACAGCGATGTACCAGGCTAAAGCAGACCATAGCATTGAGTATTGTTTCTATGCAGGCAGCTATGGAGCCTCTACTTTGGCTACCTCATAGGTTTGAGTGTTCCAGTCAAAATAATATTCAACGCCTTGCCATTCATAAACGGTACCGTTCGCGCGCTGAATCACTTTGGCATTTTCAGGTAAACGACTTAACCCAGAAGCATATTGAACTTGAGTAGTCGTTCGCTGCGGCGCAGATATCACTGCAGGTTCAACGACTTGGTAGCTTTGGCGAGGTGCAATATTAACCGTTCGATAAGGGTAATAATTATCGTTGTTGCGACGATATTCGTCTATACCCCAGCGATTGTCATATCGACTGCCATAGCCATTATATCGACTAAGCCCAATCGTCGGCCCCCAAACACTATTCCAACCAAATCCCCAGCGCCATGGGTCACGATAATGCGAAGAATGACGTCGACCTTGATGTTGATAACCTACCGAATGTGACACTCTATCGCCTAGAGCAATATCCAATGGCACTTTCGCCTGCACAGACAGAGTCAAGCTGCATAGTAAACAAACTCCACTCCCAAAAGACCATAGCAACACAGGGAATCTATTAATCGGCATACATCACCTCCAGCACATTATCGACACCCACCAGTTTACGCTAAGTCGAGTTAAAGTCGATATCCGTTATGGCTCTGAAATGATAGGTCTACTCAATTATTATTCACACCTATAACCATCATTCACTCCAATAGCATAATCAAACGACTTAGAGAATTTCATTCACTCGATAAACTCTCAATTGATGCCTCCTCAATTGATGTGATTATATTATTGGTATTAACGCTTATAGCCTTTCAAAATGATTAGTTAATAATCAATAACAGTTAATGGTGTGGCACAATAGCCTTAGATAGCTGACTACCTGATGAACTGATTAAATGACATTCAGATATTTACTCTCAAACGAAAAGAACTAATATCCAATCTAACCAGTATTGAACCCCGCAGAGCAATACCAATTTATATGGATTGGTATTAACCCTATATTAGAAAAATGCTATAGTGCGCGCCATATTGGTTTGGATTTCATTTACAGGCGGTAAACATGAGTTTTAAAGATTTACGCAGCTTTATCGATCATTTGGAAAAAAATGGCGAGTTAAAGCGCATTAGCTACCCTGTTGACCCTCATTTAGAAATGACAGAGATCGCCGATCGTGTTTTACGATCTGGAGGCCCCGCACTGTTATTTGAGAATCCGACCAACCATACCATGCCAGTACTGGTTAACTTATTTGGCACGCCTAAACGTGTTGCTATGGCATTGGGTAAAGACGACCCTTTGGCTTTGCGTGAAGTCGGTGAATTATTAGCATTCTTAAAAGAACCTGAGCCACCAAGTGGCTTTAAAGATGCCATCGCCAAAATACCTATGTATAAACAGGCATTAAATATGCCGCCTAAAACAGTGCGTAATCCGCCTTGTCAGCAAGTGGTTAAAACCGGTGATGAAGTTGACCTAACATCGTTGCCAATCCAACATTGCTGGCCTGGAGATGTCGCCCCATTAGTGACTTGGGGACTCACCATCACCAAAGGACCGCGTCAAAAAAGACAAAACCTAGGTATTTATCGTCAACAGTTATTAAGTAAAAACAAGCTGATTATGCGCTGGCTTGATCACCGTGGCGGAGCCTTAGATTTTAAAGACTTTAAACAGCTTCATCCGGGAGAGCGTTATCCTGTCGTAGTGGCATTAGGTAGCGATCCGGTGACCATTTTAGGGGCTGTCACTCCTGTGCCAGACTCCATGAGTGAATATGCTTTTGCAGGTTTACTGCGCGGCGAAAGAACTGAAGTCTGTAAAGCCATTAGCTGCGATCTTGAGGTGCCAGCCACCAGCGAGATTATTCTTGAAGGTTATATTGACCCAGATGAGACAGCAGTAGAAGGTCCATATGGCGATCACACTGGCTACTATAACGAAACTGACTCATTCCCAGTATTTACCGTAACTCACATTACTCATCGTAAAGACGCCATTTATCATAGTACCTATACCGGTCGTCCACCTGATGAGCCGGCCATGTTAGGCGTGGCGTTGAACGAAGTATTTGTCCCCATTTTACGTAAGCAGTATCCAGAAATTATTGATTTTTATCTGCCGCCTGAAGGTTGTTCATATCGTATGGCTGTGATTTCAATCCGTAAGCAATATCCTGGTCATGCTAAGCGTGTCATGATGGGGGCCTGGTCATTCTTGCGCCAGTTTATGTATACCAAATTTATCGTTGTTGTTGATGACGATGTCAATTGCCGTGATTGGCAAGATGTTATTTGGGCCATTACTACACGAATGGATCCTATTCGCGATACCATGATGGTAGATAATACTCCAATAGATTATCTTGATTTTGCCTCACCCGTTGCTGGTTTAGGATCTAAGATGGGTTTAGATGCCACTAACAAATGGCCTGGTGAAACCACGCGAGAATGGGGAACCCCTATCGTGATGGATGAAAAGACAAAACAGAGAATTGACCAAATTTGGGATGATCTCGGCATACAAGATATGCCAACATTGTAACTACAGCGATCCGATCCGGGCGTAAATAGCTATAATTAACTCGTTGATAAAAAATTATAAAAGGGTTTAAAGGACGTTAGATGAAAACCATTCGTTGTCAGATAGAAAAAGTCACCCCGTTTAATGACGCTGTATACCAAGTGTTCCTTAAACCCGAAGCAGCCTTTGACTTTAAGGCTGGCCAATACCTAACTGTGGTCATGGGTGAAAAAGACAAACGTCCTTTTTCTATTGCTTCCGCGCCTAATGCAGCGTTAATTGAGTTGCACATTGGTGCCGCGGTTAGCGAAAGTTATCCAATGCAAGTTGTTGAACGCTTACAAACAGCGACACATATTGATATTGAAGCACCTGCTGGCGAAGCTTTTTTACGAAGTGAGAGCCATCGACCACGCATCTTAATTGCGGGCGGCACGGGTTTCTCATACATCAAAAGTATCGTTGAAGCACAGATTGCTAACGGCGAAACCATTAATACTAAACTGTATTGGGGTTGTCGTAACGAAGAAGCTATGTACTATCAAGACATCGCTCGTCAATGGCATGCCGATCATTCTTGGTTAGAGTTTATTCCAGTAGTAGAACTTGCTGACGGTAATTGGGAAGGTAAAAAAGCTAATCTACTCGAGCAGATTAAGCAGGATTTTGTCAGTTTGAATGGCTACGATATCTACATTGCTGGCCGTTTTGATATGGTTGGCACTGCACGAGAATTGTTCCGTGAGCTTGGCATTGAAGAAGCCCATTTGTATGGTGATGCTTTTGCATTTATCAAATAGGCTTTCCCAATAAAACCATTAAAACCGGCTATCTTGCCGGTTTTTTTATCGGTAAATCGACTGATTGCCTTTGTATTCCATGGCTCATTTATTTAAAATTAGCGCACATTTATTAATAAGGTACTCCAATGAAACTCAGTCAACTCACTCAGCCTATCTATGACCATTTATATCGCGATATTTTTGAGTTTCGCAGTACTTTTGATTTACCGGTTAACGACAGTGCTAGCCTAGACGACAAAGCTGATACCTTACACACCTCATTAATTATTGAAGAAATGACCGAGCTTGCAGAAGCAGACTCTCGCATGGAACAAGCTGATGCGATTGTTGACTCTGTCTATGTGTTAATGGGTCGTTTAGTGCACATAGGTGCGTCTCAGGTAAGCGATCGTCTAGAGATCAGCTATCTTATCGATTTATTGCTTAACGTGGCTAAAAACCGTGAAATAGACTTTATCCAATGCTGGGATGAAGTGCACTCAAGCAACATGAGCAAAGTATGCCGTAACCAGCAAGAATTGGATGAAACCATCGCCTTTTACGCCAAGCAAGGTGTTGAGATAGTCGGTAGCACTAAAGGTGAGTTTATTATTGCTAAGTGCGCTAAAGATGTCGATATGGCGGGTAAAGTGGTTCGCCAAGGCAAAGTATTAAAATCAGTTTATTATCGCCCTGCAGACTTAACTAAGTTAGTACGAGACTAGGTTAGTGCAAGATTAAGTTAGTACGAGACTAAGTTAGTGCGAGACTAATCAGCCAATCAACTACAGGGCTTTCACTTGCGAGTACTGATTTACCCATAAAAAAATGCGCTTTTATCAGCGCATTTTTTATGACGTTTCCGGTTACACAGCCACCGAGATTTTAGCATTATTAAGCGCCTGAATGAATCGCTGCGGCTCATCCACACTCAAATGCACCGTTTTCATCGGTTCGGGTAACTGACCCATACCACCATGATAAATGACCGGACGGTTGAAGGTAATAGTGACATTACTCTGCCCACGGCCAATCATAATGGTTTCTGGCTCATCTTTATTTAATTCAGTTGATTGTTGATCAGCGGCACTAGCAATATCGGCAATGTTCACTACCATAAATCCCCACAATGAATTATTGATCACTAAGTTATCCCTGATTAAATACAAAGAGTAATAACGTGATAATCGATGGTTAGCCACGATAGACATTAAGGTATAGGCAATAATGCTCGAGACAATAATCGCCACCCACTCACTCCACGATGCCAGTAATACGTAACTCAGACTCGACGCACCAACACAACCAATTAGCATTAACCACACATGCCAGCGTGTCGCGCTAACAAGATTGATATTGGCAATTACTGGTGGATGATGACGTGAGAACCATGGGATAGAATAAAACCAGTTAGTGGCTTCACTGGCGAGAATAAGCGCAATAGTTAAGCTTTTATCATCGCCATCCCGATACGTTTCTACCGCCCCAACTCTAGGATCGCCCTTAAGCTTTCGTACCTTAATCAAGCCACGAACAACACTCACCACCAAATACAACTCAATGACCAACAGCACCGCAATAATCGGATAGCGTAACCATGCAATAAACTCAAAATAATGCGCGACTTCAGCAGGAAAACTTAACCGAGCAACCAAGCTGCTCAAACTGAAAATAACAATCAATTTCCACAGTTTCTGGCCACCCATTTTAATAATGCAATACCAGTAGCTCAGTGGCAGTAACACAAAATACAATCCGCAAATAAGATATAACGACCACTTGTCAGCGTCACTTGTTAACGACTCTGGTGTCCACTGAACGCCTATCACAAAGCTCAACACCATTAAGACTAAAAAGACTAACCGATACTTAACCGTGGCTCTCATTGAATACTTATCCCTGTATATGTTACTGACCCACGCCATATCATTATTCTTAATATAAACGTGAAGATACAAGTTGTTAACATATCAGCAAACATTAGTTTCACCGCTATTGATTGGCACAAAAATTGTTACTAAAAATTGCCGTGAACGGGTATCAAGATAAGTTGCGCTTGAACAGCCAAGTTAAACCATGAATCGCGGTGGTAGGAAAAGCCATCGAATGATCGGCCTCGGGGATGACTAGCAGCTTGAGTGCTAAGTCACCAGATTGCGCCGATGGATGGGATTGGAGTCGTTTAAATAAAGCCTGCGCATCTGCAACCATCTGATGACCATTATCGGTATAAGGTGGTTTTTCTAATTCGCCAATGCCAATAAACACCTTGGCAGATATTGCTGATGTTTGACTAAAACGCTGAGCAAACTGCTGCAATAATTGTTTATTGTCAAACCACAGAGATGGACTGCCCAATACGTAATAATTAAATAACTTTGGCTGTTCTAATAAAATATAAGCACCCATTAACCCGCCTAGCGAATTACCCACAAAGGTGTTTTGTTGGCTGTCGACCCGATAGTTTTTTTCAACGAAAGGCATAACAACCTGGCTGATAAAAGCAACGTGTCGCTTGGCCTCGCCAGTGGGTAGTTTCCAACTCGCATCGTGACTTGGGGTATAGTCGCGGATCCGACTCGCCGAACCTTTGCTTGGCCTCTGATAGCCTATAGCGACTAAAATAGCTTGCTGCATCATGTTACTGTTCATTGGAAATCGCGTCGCACCAGACACCACTTGCAAGCTATACATGGAGTCAGTCATGTATATCACTGGATATTGATGTGAACTATTTTGCTGGTATTTTTTGGGGAGCTTGATCATCACTTGATAGTCACGATCGCCATCTTTAAGCACAAATTGGCGGGTACGAGGAATATTGACTACTGCAGCTGTGGAATGCACATCGACAGCGTTGCTTGTTAAGCCTGGCAGTACAGCATCATTGTTAGCTGACGCACTGGCTAGAGATAGCCCACAACACATTATCGCGCCGATTAACCCATAAATTGTTTTCATGCATCCCTGCCCTATGGTAATAAACCACAAACGTTAAATCATATAATCCAACGCAAGTGCGATAAACAATACCATTCCGGCCCAGTTATTATTTAAAAAGGCTTTAAAACATGGTGCACGTTCACGACCAAAAATTAATCGTTGCTGATACACGGCAAAACCAATAAAGCTGATAATACCTAAGCCGTAAATAATCCCACGGTCGGCCACCAGCCCAGCCATCACAAAACACCCTAGTGCAGCAAGTTGAAACAAACCGATAATCTGTCGATCAAAGCGACCGAATAAAATAGCCGTTGATTTAATGCCTACTTTTAAGTCATCGTCACGATCGACGATGGCATACATGGTGTCGTACGCTACCGTCCAACACCAATTGGCCATAAATAACCACCACGCTTCAACTGGCACTTCACCAAGTTGAGCGGCATAGGCCATCGGAATTGACCAACTCCACACAATGCCCAAAAACATTTGTGGCATGTTGGTCACCCGTTTCATAAACGGGTACATCACCGTTAAAATAATCCCCACCACAGATAACTGCACTACCAGTGGATTAAGCCATAATACTAAGCAAAACGCAGCCAAACCTAAGAGGGTAAATAGAGTCAGTGCCTCTTTAACAGACACTTCCCCCGACACCAACGGTCGCATACTCGTACGCTCAACATGAGCATCTAGTTTACGATCGGCAAAGTCATTAATAATGCAGCCATTGGCGCGCATAATCACCACGCCAACAATAAAGATTAACAACACCTTAATGTCTGGCAGCCCTTGAGCCGCTAACACCAGTGCCATTAAACACGGCCATAGCAGAAGCAAGGTACCAATAGGCCTATCTATCCGCATTAATCGTGCATAAGCACGAAGCTTATCTTGCAATGTCATTGGCGTCATCTCTCCATGATTTAGCAAGCGAAACACGTTAACAACGCTCTAGTTTTGCTAACGACACCAACAGCCATTTACTGCCAAAATCGACAAACTCAACCTGCACACGTCCTTTTTCACCAGAACCTTCAAAGCTAGTCACGACCCCTTCACCAAACTTAAAGTGCTTCACTTTAGAACCCACTTTATGACCGGTGTCGTTAAAACCATGAGGTTTTTTAGTGGCAACCGTAGCCTTAGCAGGAAAACGCTGACTAACTGACGGCTTAACCTGAGCACGTATACGGATTTGCTCAACAAACTTTTCGGGAATTTCGTTAATAAACCGTGATGGGCTAGCATAATCTTCACGGCCATAAATACGACGAGACTCAGCATAACTGATGTACAGTTTTTGCATAGCACGGGTCATACCGACATAACACAAACGGCGCTCTTCATCTAAACGATCGCCTTCATCCAGTGCCATCTTGCTCGGGAATAATCCTTCTTCAACGCCCGCCATAAACACCATTGGGAACTCAAGCCCTTTGGCTGAATGCAATGTCATCAACTGCACGGCATCGGTAAAGGCATCAGCCTGACCTTCGCCAGCTTCTAATGCTGCATGAGACAAAAAGGCATTAAGTTCGCCCATGTCTTCAAGCTCTTCAGGCATTTCAAAACTGCGCGCAGCAGTAACCAACTCGTTTAAGTTTTCAATTCGAGCTTGGGCTTTCTCGCCTTTTTCGGCCTCGTACATGGTACGCAAGCCTGAACGGTCAATCACATCATCAGCCATCCGGTACAGCAACATATCTGCCGTATCCGTTCGCATCGCAATAATCAGTTCCATAAAGCCATTGATGGCATTAGCCGCACGCCCGGCAAGGACTTTCTCTTCGATTAAACTCACGCAAGCTTGCCACAGCGTCAGTTCATGCTGTCTAGCGGTTGAGCGGATGATATCCAAAGTACGATCGCCGATACCACGAGCTGGCGTATTCACCACACGCTCGAATGCCGCATCATCATTTTGGTTATTAATCAGACGCATATAGCCCATAGCATCTTTAATTTCTTGTCGCTCGAAGAAGCGCAGACCACCGTAAATACGATACGCTAACCCTTTGTGTAAAAAGGCTTCTTCTAATACTCGCGATTGCGCATTTGAACGATATAAAATGGCGCACTCGCTCAAACTGCCGCCCTTTTCATGCCAGTCGCTAATGCGTCCAACAATAAATTTGGCTTCATCCATTTCATTAAAGGCGCAATAGACCGAAATGGGCTCGCCATCTTTATCTTCGGTCCATAACTCTTTGCCCAAACGATCTGGGTTATTGGCAATCACAGCGTTAGAGGCATTCAAAATATTCGCTGTTGAACGATAATTTTGTTCTAAACGAATGGTTGTTGCACCTGAGAAGTCTTTTAAGAAACGATGTAAGTTTTCAATTTGCGCACCACGCCAACCGTAAATAGATTGATCGTCATCACCGACAATCATCACATTGGCTGTGTTACCGGCTAACACACGGATCCACGCATATTGAATCGCGTTGGTATCTTGAAACTCATCGACTAAAATATGACGGAAGCGTTCTTGGTAATGTGCCAGTAAATGCGGTTTATTGAGCCATAATTCATGAGCTCGTAGTAAGATTTCGGCAAAGTCGACCAAACCTGCGCGATCGCAAGACTCTTGGTAAACCTTATAAATATTCAGTAAATTTTGTTCAATCGGAAAACCGCCCGCATCGATATGCTTAGGACGTAATCCTTGGTCTTTTTTGCCGTTAATATAGCCTTGGGCCTGACGAGGAGGATATTGCTTCTCGTCTAAATTAAGGCTTTTAAGAATGCGTTTCAGTAAACGTAACTGATCGTCAGAATCGATAATCTGGAAACTTTGCGGTAAATTGGCATCTTGATAATGGGTTCGCAATAACCGATGCGCTAAACCATGGAAGGTACCGATCCACATCCGCCCCATGTTAGTGCCCACGACCTTTTCCACCCGTTCACGCATTTCTGCCGCGGCTTTGTTGGTAAAGGTGACTGCCAAAATAGAATATGGACTTTGTTGTTCAACTTGCATTAACCACGCAATACGATGGGTTAATACACGGGTTTTACCACTGCCGGCACCCGCTAACACCAACATATTTGAAAGTGGCGCGCCGACTGCCTCACGCTGTTTATCGTTTAGGCCGTCTAATAATGATGATACGTCCATTTTTCCTCCCAGAAATCTGCGAGGCATTATATCTTAAATAGCGAGATAATGGCGTGCAATACTTCAGCTATTTTATGCCCACTATCACCTTAGGTAGCAGAGTGAACCTTTAGACGACATTAATATCAAAGTCACTAAAATCACTCACTTGTGATGTTCTAACCGCGAAAATCACACCTAAATTGACAAAGCTGTAAGCGAAAATTACTATATAAAATAAACAATTAATTAATGTTAGCGTTAAGTAATTGGCCTAATAGGCTATTAAACACTCACATTCATGACTAAAGAAACTAGATTAAGTTTGCTTTTTATGGCGAGTAAATCTGGTGACATGTCGGTTTATGATCGATATGTTCAATGCCATTAATACTAAAAAGTCCATTAAAATGGATTTATTGTCCACAGTTTCAGCTGTATAGGTTGCCATATTGAATATCAAAGATTTAGAGCTATTCATTGCTGTAGCAAAGTTAGGCAGTTTTTCAAAAGCGGCAAAATCTTTTGATACTCGCAGAGCATTAGTCAGTCGCCGGATTGGAGAAATAGAAAAACAGCTCGGGGCTCCGTTATTTACCCGCACAACAAGAGTCATGGCCTTAACCTCTGCAGGTCGACAATATCTTGCTCAAATCGAACCTTTAGTGAATCAATTAAATCATGCCGGATATGTGTTTAAACATCGTCATGATGAAGTACAAGGTAATTTACGCATTGGTTTATTGCCTTTCGTCGACAAGTTGATGGATGAATATATCGCTCACTTCATTCATGCGTATCCGCAAGTCCAATTAGAGGTGTTAATTGTGTCTGGTGGCAGTAAAGAGCTCAATCGTTTAGGGCTCGACTTGATTATTGATGTCGGTCAAGTAAACGGTGCAAATATTGCTGTACATAAGTTGACGACTTTTGAGCGTAAAATTTATGCTAGCCCAAGTTATTTAGAAAAATCATCACTGATCGAAAATACCGATGACTTACAATACCATTCATTACTAGGCTTTAGAGATGCACATGGGCAACTAGAGCAGACTTGGCATTTTCAGCATGCAAATGTACCAACTCATTATAAAGTTATCTGCAGCGACTTTAACTCGTTATATCACTTATGTTTAGCCGGGGCGGGTATCGCTTTATTACCTCATGTTATTGCTCACGAGGCAGTAAATCAGGGACGATTAATTAATATTCTACCGCAACACAGCATTGGCTTTGCCGATATCAGCTTGGCCTATTCGACCAAAAGTCTTCAATCGCCTGTGGCAAAAGCCTTTTGCGAACATTTACTTCGAGAGATGGTTCCCAGTTAAAGCGGTAAAAGCGGTAAAAGCGGTAAAAGCGGTAAAAGCGGTAAAAGCGGTAAAAGCATAATTAAAACAGACTGCAGCGGTAAAGGTATAATTTAAATAGACTGCGGCGGTAAAAACAATAAAAAAGGTTAGCGAAATCGCTAACCTTTTTTATGTAATGTTCGTCACGCGGTGGCGTGACATAGCAGTATTAACGATTATTTTTTATCGTCTTTTAAGCCAATACTTTGCATCCAGTATTCAAAATTAACTAGATTACCCGGTAACACAATACGGCTATCAGGTTTGCTTAAACCATCTAGCTGCTTCATATACTGTTCACCAAGTTGCATACGCAATGCACTTTGTCCGCCTTCAGATGAAATAACCACCGCTAATCGTTCTATCGACTCAGCAGTTGCTTTCGCTAAAGTGAGAATTTCTTGCGCTTTACCTTCGGCCTCATTAATGCGGCGTTGCATCTCACCTTCAGAACGGTTAATGGTTTCTGCCATTACACCTTCTGAACGATTAATCTTACTTTGCTTGTCACCTTCACTTTTAGCTAATAATGCCCGACGTTCACGCTCGGCATTCACCTGCATTTCCATGGCGTTTTTAACTGTTTCTGGTGGGGTGATATTTTTAATCTCATAACGATGCACTCGAATGCCCCACATAGAGCCAGCTTCGTCGAGAACTTCAACCACTTTGGCTGATATCACATCACGCTCTTCAAAAGTACGATCTAAATCTAAGGTACCAATCACAGAACGCGTAGTTGTTTGAGCAAGTTGAATGGCGGCATAACGGTAGTCGGTAATACCATAACTGGCTTTAACGGGATCGGTAACCGAAATATAAATCACTCCATCCACTTCAACATTAACTTCATCACTGGAGAAACATTCTTGTGGCGGTACATCAATCGTTTCTTCCTTTAAGTCGTGGATATAAGCCACTTTATCGACGAAAGGGATCAGTGCATGGAAGCCTGCATCTAAGGTATTGTGATATTTACCTAAACGTTCAACAATATAAGCCGACTTGGTCGGTACAAGACAGATAGACTGGAATAGTTTTAGCACAAAAATAGCAAAAATTACGCCCCAGATAGCCATCACAATAAAATCAGTATCAATTCCGTTAATCAACATTAGCGAGCTCCTTTTGCTGATGAGTTTGATACGGCATGAGTTACTTGCTCCATACCTTCAAAAAAGCCTTCTAGCTTGGCCATTTCAGCAGGCACAACAGAGACTTGAGCTTCAGATAAAATCTTGCCCACTTGACCAATAAACTGCTCTTTAAGCAACATGTTCATTGCGTCATTGCCGCCATTTACCGTTAAGGCCTTGCAGATCATTTCCATGCCTTCTGCTTTTGCAGTGGCAATAATAGAAATTTCTTGCCCTGTACCTAAAGCCTCATTAATGCGCTTTTGTTTTTGACCTTCGGACAAATTAATCGCCTCTTGACGTTCACCTTGCGACATATTGATCATTGCTGCTTTTTCAGCATTGGCCAAAGTGATCTCGGCACGCTTGCGACGCTCTGCTTCCATTTGTTTTTCAAGGGTGTGAATAACTTTCATTGAAGGGGAGATATTTTTAATCTCGTAACGTAATACTTTGATCCCCCAAGGATCAGAAGCCTTATCAATTTCGCGCACAATGGATTCATTCAAACTGTCACGTTCAGAAAACGTTTGCGACAAGGTCAGCTTACCTATTTCTGAACGCATGGTTGTTTGCGCTAAGTTAACCGCTGCACGGCGATAGTTTTCAATACCATAGCTGGCCAGCTTGCCGTCCATCACTTTAAGGTAGACTAAACCGTCAACTTCCAACTGGGTGTTGTCTTTTGAAATACAACTCTGCGGCGGCACATCTAATACTTCTTCACGAGTGTCGTGGCGATAAGCAACCCGATCGACAAAAGGAACAAGAAAATGAAACCCTGGCTCGAGCACGGTACGAAACTTACCCAAACGCTCAATAACATGCACTTCACGCATTGGCACAATTAACATGAGTTTGAACAAAATGAACATTACAAATAAAAAAACGATTGTTAACACAAACATATCTACTCCCTTTTAATCTGACTTTCCTAGATAACACTTAACGGCAATCACAACACGACGATTTCGAAACAATACTTAATTTACGAAACAATATTCATGACACTAAATTTACGAAACAATAATGACAAAACAATATTCATATCACAATAATCTGAATTTTTTACAGTTAAGTACTCAATAACCTCAACTCCCGGTAACAACTCGCAGCAACAAAAGGTTATCAACTAAATCGCTATACAGAATCGATGATAGGTTCAACAACAAAAGCAATATTATCCCGACAAATGATCCTGACTTTGGTACCTTTTTTTATCACGGTACCATCACCTAAAGCAGTCCAATCAGTACCCAAACAGCTAATTCGACCGGTCTTTTGACCAGGGCCGATGGCTTGCTTAACGATAGCGACTTGATTATAAAGATCCGCCTCTTCATCGGTATTATCGACATGTGAATCGCCGCCCACTAAACGCTGGGTCACATGACGAAAACTCAGTAATAACACCATTGAAGCCATAAACCATAATGTCAGACTTTGTACCAAGCCATCGATAATGCCAACAGCTTGTGCTGCTGCGACGATAACGCAAGCCGCACCTAATAAAATAACGATACCACCCGGAATGATAATCTCCGAGATCATCAATAACAGCCCAAGCACTAGCCAGACTGCGATCGGATTTGAAAGCTCCATATTCTCCCCCATAAATGAGAATGTCCGTAAATTCACTATAACAGCTTTATTTATTAATGCGACATATTATGTCAAAGCGTTGTTGCGAACAGTAAACGGGACAAACGATTCATCAACTTACCATTACCACACGAATACGTATCGCTAGTAATGAGTAACTGTAATAATAAGTCCCCCTATAAAAATCAGTATTACTGCAAAGTGACATTTTATTTGTCACCATGGTGGTATTCGTTTTAAGTAAGATAACAGCGCCAATCAAACACCTTTATGCGTTACATCGCATTGACAGTGCTAATACCTGTCATAAGATTATATTGATGATGAAAACAATGAAATCTGTACATTCTGGTCGGTTTTAATTGTGCTCTTTCAAAATATTGAATATATTGCGCCCCATTGTGCACGATTGGGAATAATAGGTCACAAATTTAACCTCGATCGCTATAAAACTTACCTTTAAACTGTCAAAATTGACGTCTCTGATCATTTTACTAACCGGAAGAAAAATGAAAAAAATCTACCTTTTAGCCACATTAGTACTCTCACAAAATGTTTTTGCTGACGACTTAGTTCAATGGTGGGATGTTAGCGCTACTGTCTTGCATGGCGAAAACTATGACTTAGCGCCATCAGAAAGACAAACAACCATTACCCTAGAAACAGCCGGTGCTTGGAAGTATGGCGATTGGTTTGCATTCCAAGATTTTATTAATTTTAATGGTAATAATAACGGTGTTAATAGTTCGACTTATGGCGAAATATCTCCGCGCTTCAGTGCTAGCAAAATATTGGGTCAGCCAGTGAGCTTTGGTGCGATAAAAGATGTCTCTTTAGCATTAACTTACGAAGAAGGTGAAGGTCCAGTTCACAGCATGCTTTATGGTATTGGTGTAGACCTTGACGTGCCATTTTTTAGCTATTTACAACTGAACACTTACCGCCGAGATGCAATAAGCAGCGGTAATATCAGTGATGGTTGGCAGTTTACGCCGGTATTTAGAATCGACATGCCAGTGGGCAATGCCAACATTATTATAGATGGCTTCATTGATTGGGTATTTTCTGCCGACAACAACGGCTACGACGAAAACCTGCACATCAACCCACAAATAAAGTATGACTTAGGTAAAACACTGTTCGGTGATCACAAGCAAAACAAACTGTTGGTAGGTTTTGAATATGATTACTGGCAAAGCAAATACGGTGTTGCGGGTATCGACCAAAATACCTACTCAATTATTGCGCAATATCATTTCTAATTGATGCCGCTATTGATATAAATTAGATAACAAAAAAGGTGCCTAGGCACCTTTTTTAATGATTACATTTCAACACTCATTGATTTGAGGCAATTTGTTTTGCGTAATCCGTTTTAACGCCATCAGCCTTAACACAATCTGTTTTTACACAATATCTTGTTATAACGTGATGATTAAAACATTAGCTTAAGCTAATAATTTTTTCGCTGCTGCTACAACAATAGACACGGCACTTACTTCAGTCTTCTTCATTGTCGCTTCGTCAGGGATCTCTTGCTGTGTGCGGTTTACAATAACACCGGCAACACATGCTGCACGCCAACCTTGAGTTGCACACATTGTAAATAGCGTAGCTGATTCCATTTCATAGTTCAGCACACCCATTGACTGCCACTCTTTCATAGAGCCAACATAACGCTGCGTAATGCGACCAGAAACAGTATCGTAACGCTCTTGACCTGGATAGAAAGTATCAGAAGAAGCAGTAATACCAATGTGCGGCTCTAGACCAGCGTCACGACATGCTGCAACCATAGCAGTTGTACATTCAAAGTCTGCTGCTGCTGGGAACTCAAGCGGTGCAAAGTGTAAGCTTGCGCCATCTAAACGCACAGAAGCTTGAGTCACAATCACATCACCCACGTTTACGTGCGGCTGAATTGCGCCAGTTGTACCTACGCGTAAGAAAGTTCTCACACCTAATTGTGCTAATTCTTCAACCGCAATAGAAGTTGATGGTCCACCGATACCGGTTGAACACACAACCACGGCTTTGCCATCGATATAAGCTAAGTAGCTTGTGTATTCACGATGGCTCGCTAAGAACGTTGCGTTGTCCATTAACTCAGCAATACGCTTAACACGTTCTGGATCACCAGGAACGATTGCTAAGGTAGCGCCATCTAACATTTTTTTAGTTAATCCTAAGTGAAATACATCGGACATTGTGAAAACCCCTTTCAGTTTTGAATATTAAATTCTTATAACCCAGACTTTAACCTAGTCTTTAGGGGGATAAGGTTAACTTGATCACATATAAATTCATAATAGTTAATATTCATTCGTTAAATTATTACTAATATATGTCCAAATCCCACCAAATACACCCGTTTCAGCATAGTTGAAGGTCGATAGAAACAACAAATATCTTATCTCGCTTAACAATCATTAACGTGATTTACATCAAGTTAACCTCGCTAAAATGGTTTTAGGCTGAAAGTAAGCATAACCACTGAGCATAAAGTTAATCAATATTAGATTCAACACATCTCATTTCCAAATTGTGTTGCTGCTAAAGCAAGCATCATGGTTATTGGCATAACATCTGATGAATACAAATTGAAATGAGCCCGAAATCCGCTGACTCAGCTTAAAGGAGTAACTTATGTTTCCAGAGTACCGAGACTTAATCTCTAAACTTAAAGTCACAGATAAGCACTTTATCAAAAAGTTTAATGACCACAATCAACTCGATGAGCAAATTACCGCACTAGAAAAGCACAGTAGTAGTGATGCAACAGCTGAATTAAAACTAATTAAAAGCACGAGATTACACCTTAAAAAACAAATATTAGATATTTTAAAAAATCATCAACAAGAGGTTTAGGCGCACATAAAAATAAAGGACGCTAGTGCGTCCTTTAGGATGTCGTCAAACTACACCATTAATTAAAGATAATAATCTTTAAGTGGTGGGAAGCCGTTAAAACATACTGCTGAATAGGTCGTAGTGTAAGCACCAGCGGTTAACCAGTACATACGGTCACCAATGGCTAAGTCAACCGGTAAACCATAGCTATAGTGCTCATACATAATATCGGCACTGTCACAGGTTGGGCCGGCAATAACGCACTTATCTAACTCGCCTTTACGCTCAGTATAGATTGGGAATTTAATCGCTTCGTCCATGGTTTCAATTAAACCAGAGAACTTACCCACATCTGTAAATACCCAGCGCTCTAATGCAGTGTTTGATTTACGCGAAATCAATACCACTTCAGATACCAATACACCAGCATTTGAAAGCAATGAACGGCCAGGCTCTAGAATAATCTCGGGTAATTCGTCACCAAAATCTTCTTCTAGGAAATGCTTAATCTGCTGAGCATAAACACCTAGCTCATTCGTTTTATCCATATAGTTGGCAGGAAAACCACCCCCTAAATTGATCATCTTTAACACAATGCCATGTTCTTCTTTTAAACGGTCGTAAATGCTTTTCACTTTACCGATAGCAGAATCCCACGCACCGATATCACGTTGTTGTGAACCAACGTGGAAAGAAATGCCATGCGGTTGTAAGCCTAACTCTTTTGCCAATACTAATAAGTCGTACGCCATTTCATTTTGGCAACCAAACTTACGTGATAAAGGCCAGTCGGCTGTGTGTGTACCTTCAGTTAAAATACGCAAGTACACTTTTGAACCAGGAGCTTCTTCCGCAATCATGCGTAAATCGGCTTCAGAATCTGAAGCAAACATACGTACGCCTTGTTCAAAGAATGATCGTACATCAACGCGTTTCTTAATGGTGTTACCGTAGCTAATACGATCAGCAGAAACACCTATCGACGTGACCATTTCAAGTTCATAAATGGACGCGATATCAAAGTTTGAACCTTTGTCTCGTAACAAGGTTAAAATTTCTTTGGCCGGATTTGCCTTAACCGCATAATAGATATTAGCGAAAGGAAAATTATTAACCATATCATCATATTGTTTCGCAACGATTTGGGTGTCAATAACTACAAATGGCGTTGGCTTATCTTTAGCAAATGCCTCTATGCGGTCAAACGTGTCCTTGTCATAATAATCTGCAACATCAATCGATTGAAATTGGCTCATTAGGCCAGTGCCTCCTGTAAGTAGGGCGATAAAAGTGTCATTACGAATCTGTAAAAACATGCGCAGTAAACGATATTTTCAATCAATACGCAACGAATTTTTATGCAAAAAGTATACTTTTTTATTCTTCGAGAAATATCAATAACACGCAACGCCTTACTAGCTTAATACACTGCGTTATTGATTAGTTTCTGCGTCTAGAAAGTATAGACATTTGTCAGAAAAATACCCATAAAGTCGTTGGAAATATTTTCGCCGTGATGGCATTTAACACTCATCACAGACTTACACCTTAGAGTAAAAAGTTGTTATCATCCAATTTGATAACAACTTAACGTGCTTCAATAAGGAACATAGAATGAACGAACCCAGTTTAGATCAAGAGCTCCAACAACTGCAAAATGTCTATAGCGTCATCACTGAGTTTGTTGTTGAGTACAGCTTTCAAATTGCGGGTGCGATTATTATTTTCTTATTGGGGCTTTGGGTGGCAAACAAAGCCGCCAACGTTGTCGCCGCTCAACTGAAAAAACATAACATTGATATCACCCTCAGTAACTTTGCTTCCAACTTAGTTAAAATCATTATTATTGTGATGGTTGCTGTTATCTGTTTAGGCAAACTAGGGATTAGCGTAACGCCAATGGTGGCTGCTATTGGTGCTGCTTCACTCGGAGCAGGCTTGGCATTACAAGGAATGTTATCTAATTATGCTGCCGGCATTACCATTATTGTCACCCGCCCTTTTGTGGTTGGCAATACCATTGAAATTAAAGGTGTCAGCGGTGTGGTTGAAATCATTAAACTAGGCCAAACCATATTAACCAACGAAGAAGGCGAACAAATCAGTATTCCCAACAAGCACATTGTCGGTGAAATTTTACATAATTCATTCGCTTATAAATTGGTTGAAAACAAAATTAACATTGATTACCAAGCTGATGCGGGTCATGTTATCCAATTAATTAATGGCGTGCTTGCCGCTGCTCCGGCAATTTATCAAGACAAGAAACCATTAGTCGGCATCAATGGATTTAATACTGTGGGGATAGAAGTTGGTGTACGTTATTGGGTACCGACAACACGCTATTTCGAAGAGAAGTACCACACTAACCTAGCCATAATCAAAGCACTCAATCAAGCCAAAATTAAGATACCTTGCCCGGTAAAGGAAATACATTTACAGCACTAGTTTTAATAGCACTCGTATTCACAGTTCTGTATTCACAAGGCTGAAGGTTCTCTTCACCGCATAAAGTCTCACGATTGAAAGGGCTGCATATAAGGCTGAGTGGAAGCAGTTGCACTTTTTAGTCCATTCAATCTAACTGGCCCTAACAAACTCAATTGGGGCCAACAGACTATTGCCACCAATGGAGATTCCCGCGAGACTATATTGAATAAAGCAATTCATCACGTAGTCGTGGGCTGATCCGCAAAGAATGCAATGAGGATAGCAGTACAGACGCTACAAGCCATAATTAATAATCAATCACTTACGACAACAAAGTAAACTCGCTCACCATATATTTACTCTCAAAAACCACTGTGAATAGAATGAATAATATAATATATGCAGTAAACCCCGTCTTCCTTACTAAGTACATTTAATGAAACTCACTTCACTAAGCGCAATAAATTAAGCTGATTTGACTAAACTCATTTAAGCAGGCTCATTGAAATAAATGCGACCAAATCATTCTCCCCCCCAAACAACCAATAGCAAACGAACCAACTGGTTCACTTTGCATGTTAAGCTCTGGTCTTTATCACAATTTATTTTCTGCTGAAGCACTATATTCCATTATGAAAAAACTAAGTCGAAATGAAAGACTGGCTGTTATTCTCAAGTTACTCAGTATGCATAAAAAACTGTCTAACCAAAAAATATCCACATTACTGGCAGTAACCGCTAAAACGGTTCGTTGTGATCTCGTGCAGCTGGAAAAAGACGGTCTAGTAAAACGAATTCATGGCGGAGTCTGTCAGTCTGAAGGCGCGAATATCAAAAAGTATAGCTTGGACGCTATGTTGGCAGAATTACTCGACCGCAGCATACTGAATCACAGCAAAGAACTCGACTCAAACCAAGGTAGATTAATCAAAATGAAACATAATGTATTTGTACTTGGCTCATTCAATGTCGATATTGTGGCAAAATTAGCACGCTTTCCCCAACCGGGCGAAACCTTGCATTCAAGTAGCAGTAGTATTGGCGCTGGCGGCAAAGGGGCAAACCAAGCTTATGCTGCGGCTAAAAATGGTGCCCATATTACCTTTATGACTAAAATTGGTACTGATCAATTTAGTCAATTTGCGCGCCAACACCTCAACAGTACCGGCATAGACAACACGATTATTCTCGAGTCATCAACTAGCCCGACAGGTACCGCGATGATTTACGTTAGTGAACAAGCTGGCGAGAATATGATTGCGGTCAACGAAGGCGCAAACATGACGCTGACCGATGATGAAATACACTCAGCCAAACACCATATTGTTAGTGCACAATTATTTTTAACCCAGCTTGAAACCAATTTTGATGCTATCAAGCTCGCGATGAGCATTGCCAAAGACAATGGCGCAAAAGTGATCCTCAATCCGGCGCCGTATCATCAGAGAACTCTCGAGCTATTACCTTTGGTTGATATGATCACCCCTAATGAAACAGAAGCTTCGTTAATGACAGGAATCGAAGTAACCAATCTAGACAGTGCTAAGCAGGCCGCGATTGCAATACATGCCTTAGGCGTAACATCGGTAGTCATCACTCTCGGATCTGATGGGGTATTACTTTATGAAAATGATCAATTCACCCTGCTAGATGCACTAAAAAGCGCGGTTGTTGATACCACTGGTGCAGGCGATGCTTTTAATGGCGCTTTAGTCGCTGAGCTTGCTAGAGGCAGTACACTGCATCAGGCCGCTAAATATGCCAACGCTTATGCGTCACTCGCTGTTGAGCGCCTCGGCGCAGCAAATATGCCAGACGGCTCACTTGTCGCAGCAAGACTTAATGCTTAATAGCGAGTGCAGAGTTCTAATGTAAAGCACTAATGTAAAACACTAATGTAAAATACTAGAGTCGAACTCCCATGAAAAAGCGCAGTAATTACTGCGCTCATTTGCAAGCGGTATTAGTCCGCCAGATGCCGACAGTGCTATTTCAATCTTGCGGCATAATTGATAATACTGTCGCGATATAGCTCCAATAGTTCGGCATCTTTGACCGCGACTGCAACCTGTTGCGGCGCCTGATTCATCCATTCATCATGCGGGTAAACACGGTCATCAATCTTCTGAATGGTCATTCCTTCGGCAACACCATCGACAACGACTCGTATTGGCCCTTCTCTAAGTGTGAACAACTCTGGATTAATCACATAGGCAATTGCAGAGGGGTCATGCACATGGCAAGCTTCTAAGCCCACTTTTTCACTATAAAACCTCAAATAGAACCGGCTAACATCCCAAATAAATTGGCCAACGTCGCCTGCATTGTCACGCAATTGATCAAGATAATCACGAGTAAAAAAGCTTTGTTCAGTCACGTCTAAGCCAATCACAACCACAGGCCATGAGGCCGTCAACACTATATCAGCAGCATGAGGGTCATCGTGTACATTAGCTTCGGCAAAAGGGGTCACATTGCCACGATGACCGTTCTCACCAAAAGCGCCACCCATAATGACCACCTTGTTAACTAAGTCGACAATGCTTGGGTCAGCCTGAAGCGCTAGCGCAAGGTTAGTTAACGGACCGATGGCCACTAAAGTAATCTCACCAGGCTCCGCCTTTACAGCGTCAATGATGTATTGATACGCAGGCCGCGGATCAGCTTGACCTTCTACTTCGGCTGGGACATTCACATCTCCAAAGCCACCTTCACCGTGAACAACGACCGTTGGGCCAACAGGAGGACGTACGATAGGCTTACTCGCGCCAGTGACAATATCGGCCTGCAGCTGAAATTTTTGTTTAAGATAAAGCGCATTACGGGTCGCATTTTCAATGGTCACATTGCCATAAACCGTGGTGATGGCCTTAAGATCAATATCGGGATGTGCTTCGGCAAACAGAATAGCAAATACATCATCAATACCGGGATCTGTGTCTAATATTATTTTAGTTTTCATGGGGATCACTGTCCTACTTTATTAAGTGAATCGATACACTATAAGGTTTTACTGAATATCCTGCGATGATACTCACAGGCCCTTCAATCCATATCAACAAGATATTCGAAGATGATTAGCGACTGCGACAAACAAACTGTTACAGGGTCCTGAGGCTCATTAAATCCCTTGGCACTATACAAAAATAGTGCCGACAGAAGTGTGATTGTTCGTCAAACTTTAATCTGTAAGTGAACATAATGGTTCACTTACACGTGTGCAACTGGCTATAACAAGTTTGATATGAAATAGGCCGAATATTATATTTTGCCTTACATATCCCACCTTTTAACCCGAGTTGAGGTTAATTTACAACACCTCGAAAAAGTAAAGTTTACTTGACAAGCATTAATAGATTGCGATAACTTAAAGTCAAGCTTAGTTGACATAATGACAACTAAACACGACCAAGGGAATGTTGATAATGTCGCCACTAACACACAATCAAGACTGGAAAAATACCAACAAACATAATACAGCTCGTTTAGCAAAATGGACTTTAGCGTGGGTGATAAGTATGGCCGTCGCCAACTTTGGTCCACAATTTATTTGGCAACAAGATGTCATCACCATAATGGCCATTGGCATTAATTTCATGATGGGTATCGGGATGATTTTAGCCAATAGACGCCAACTACTTGGCTTAGATGAATTGCAGCAAAAAATTCAATTAAATGCGATGGGCCTCAGTCTGGGGGTGGGGCTAATTGTTGGCTTGAGCTACTCAAATTTAGACACAACAAACTTAATAGCTGGTCACGCGGAAATTTCTCACTTGGTGATCATTATGGGACTCACCTATTTAGTCGGTATTATTTTAGGCCATAGGAAGTACCAATGAAAAATCGCCTAAAAGTACTCAGGGCAGAGCAAGACCTGACACAAGCACAACTAGCAGACTTACTTAATGTTTCCAGGCAGACGATCAATGCGATCGAAACTGGTAAGTTTGATCCTAGTTTGCCATTAGCCTTTAAAGCGGCACGTTTATTCAAGCTACCTATTGAAAGTATCTTTGAAGACGAAGTGTAGCTAATAGTATTTATAATCAATGCTATAAATACTATGTTATAAAAACAATGCTATAAAAAATGTTAAACGCTATGGCGGTCGATTCAGCTCAAGCATTGGCTAAATTTACAGTCTTAACGCTAACAGTCCTATGGATTGATAAGAGATTAATATCCTTTACGCCAAAGCTGGTTTAGTTTTCGGCTTGAGAAGCCCAATACCAAAGGCGGCCATTGCCACTGCGATGATGGCATTAAGGTAGTTGAAAAAAGCATAGGGCGCGTAGTCAAGTACGTCTACCCCTAGAGTGGCGGTATAAAAGGCACCTGCTGTGGTCCACGGAATAAGGCCTGTAGTCATAGTGGCACCTTCTTCAACTGAGCGCGAAAGAATGGCGGCCTCTAAATTTTGTTGCTCATATTTGGGCTTAAACAGTTGGCAACTGAGAATAATCGAAATATAAGCCTCTCCCATAGCAATGTTACCTAAAAAACCGGACATAATCGTCGTCGCAATAAGGGTGGCGGTGCGCTGCACTCTTTTTATGATGCCGGCTAATAGTGCGGTGAGAAATCCCGCGCCGTGTAAAATGCCGCCTAGCGCGATAGCCATTAACGCCAGCAGCAAGGTCCAGCTCATACTGCTAATGCCGCCGCGACCAAGCAAAGCATCTAAACTGGCGATACCCGTTGATTCGGGCGTATTTTCCCACAGTGCATTAAGCACGGAGATAGCACTTTCTTGCTGATAAAAAATCGCGATTAGCACGGCGAGTATTATGCTGCATGACATCGTCACTTCTGCGGGCACTTTTCTAATGCTCAGTACCGCGAGTAAAATCAGTGGTAATAACGTAATCAGCGGCGTAAGGCTGTAATTGTTGGCAAGTGAGGTTTGAATTGAGGTAACTTCTGCCAAGTCTAGATTTTGCTCACCATAGTTAAATCCGATCGCTAAAAATATTAAAAAAGTGAGGATAAAAGTCGGCGTAGTAGTGAACAGCATGGCATAAATGTGTCGATAAAGATCGGTGCCAGCACTCATAGCAGCAAGGTTTGTGGTATCTGAAATCGGCGACATTTTATCACCGAAGGTTGCACCGCAGACAATCATACCGGCAACCAAAGGTAGGGGGATATTCATGGCAGAGCCGATACCAATAAAAACCACACCTAAAGTGCCGACGGTACCCCAAGATGTTCCAGTTGCTAGCGACATCAAGGCGCACAGTAATAAACCAACGGCCAAAAACAAACTCGGACTCAACCAGCTAAGGCCATAATAAATAAGTGTGGCGATGGTGCCACTGTGCATAAAACTAGCAATCACCATGCCGATCAATATAAATATATAGATGGCAGGCATGGCTCTGGTGAGGGCGTTAGTCATCAACTCACGTATCTGTATATAGCCGTAACCAAGACTAAAAGCGTTGAGTCCTACCCACAACAGGCACAGAAACATTAGTGTATGCAGGCTGATCCCTAGACCAAAAAGTCCACCCGCTATGGTGATGATAATCACGCTAAAACAGATAAGAGACTGCAAAAAACTAGGGCTACGGGGTAAGTTAGGAGTGATTACAGACATTGGCACACATTATGGTAACAATTGGGATGAAGCTGAGTATATCAGCACAAGTAATTGGGTAAACTACAAACAAGCAGGATATTAAAAATAAACATTTTATCTATTATAAACAGCATGTTAAATGCCAAGTAAAAGCCAACTCAAAAGATATATCATCACAGAGTGCTGCACATGATTATTTATACATTCATTTACAAGCTCATTTACAGGCACATTTATAAACTCAATGGGTTACATCCTCTACGTCCTCCCCATACTCAAAAAAGCTGTTGCGCTTGTCGGGTTGAAGATTTTGGTTGCGAAATAAATTTAGCCTATTGCCTTAAAAAAACGTCTAGTTTTGTATAAATAACGTATCTAGTATGACCACATACGTTTTTAATCAATATTCACATGGTAAAAATTATCCATTAGTTATCGATTCACAACCTATTGTTGCGGAGTCTATTGTTGCTGTATCTAATGCAGATACGTATTCTTTTTTACCATGTGAAAGAGGCATTATCATGAATCACAACCCTTCTCAGCCACTTCGCGTTACCTGGGCACTTAAAACAAGCTTTATTGCTGATGCTTTGGCCATGCCAGTGCATTGGTATTATCAACCGATGGAAATCGAGCGTGCCTTTACTGGTGGTATTCAGCGCTTTGAGGCCGCACCTGAGTTTCACCCTTCATCTATTATGTCCTTGCACTCCAAACATAAAGGGGGGCGACAGTCCAATGATCGGTCGTCTAAGGGGCATTCAGCTAACGATCAGTCGCCGCAAGTGGTAGGCGATATTATTTTAAAAGATAAGGCGCAGTTTTGGGACAAACCGAATGTACATTATCATCAAGGCATGCTGGCGGGTGAAAACACCCTCAACGCCCATTGCGCTCGAGTAGTGATGCGCACCCTGGCGAGTTCGCCACACCCCTATGACCGACAAGCATTTGTTAATGCCTACATTGACTTTATGACAATAACTCCCGCCGCTCATCCCGATACTTATGCAGAGTCCTACCATAGAGGATTTTTTGCTAACTTGGCGCAGGGACGCAAGCTTGAAAACTGTGGCATGATAACTCACGACACTGCATCTATTGGTGCATTGGTGACCATAGCACCTTTGGTTTTTTCAGAACGACTTAAGGGCATCAGCGAAGCCGAAATAAAGATTACCTGCCGAGCGCATCTGGCCTTAACCCATCCTGATGAATCTTTAATGCAGGTATGTGATAGCTACGTGCAACTGTTGTGCGCTCTGATGGATGGGCCGGATGAAGCAGGCGTTAAGGCTCTTTTACTTGAAGCAAGCATAGGCCTAACCAGTACTAATTTAGCCGGTCTGTTAAAACGTAATGTGCCCGACAATCAGGTCGTCGGCCAAATATTTTCAAGGGCATGTTATATTTCAGATTCTTGGCCTGTCGTCTTGTATTTGGCCTGTAAATACCAACATGATCCTTGGCAAGCACTGCGAGTGAATACTAACTTAGGCGGTGACAACGTACATCGAGGAATAGTGCTGGGAACCTTACTGGGATTGCAAAGCGATGCTGTGGCCACCAGCTGGTTTGAACAACTGGCAGACCACAAATTGATTGCTCAAGAAATTGAGACACTTATCAGCGTGGCAAGCGCTCCCAAACCGTAAGTTCAGACAAAGTATGCTGAAACTTGTGCTGAGTTTCGCGGATCACAAACGGGACTTTGCGCGGCTCACCAACCAACTTAAAATGGCTTGATAGTTGATCTTTCAAGCCATCTAACGTGCTGTAGTTTTCACCATCTTTTTTGAAACCACCTATCCACTCTTCCTTAGGTGTATGTTCTTCCAACCACGTGTAAGGCGATGCAATAATAAGCAAGCCGCCATCATTGATGCGCTGTGCCATATCCGCCAGAAAACGACTCGGCTGGTAGAGTCGGTCAATCAAATTAGCGGCTAAAACTAAATCATAAGCCGTGAATTGGGGTTTGAGGTTACAGGCGTCGCCTTGATGAAATGCGACACGGTTTGCATAAGTGTCCAACCCTAATTCTTGCAGGGTACGAGTATGATAGCTCACTAATTCGCCTTCTTCGGCACGGGCGTAACGCACTGCGCCTTGCTGCGCCATTTTAGCTGCTAGGCGAGTAAAGTTTGCTGAAAAATCAATACCGTCTACTTCATCGAACTGGCGGGCCAACTCAAAACTTGCTCGGCCACAGGCACAACCTAAGTCAAGTGCTTTACCGGTGGGTTTACCCTTCATTGCCTCAAGTGCAATATCAGCTAAAGCTTTAGGAAAATTCTCTACGCCATACCAGGTGTCACCAAAGTGAAACTCTGCATATTCTGACAATAATTGGTCACTTTCGTAGTAAGCCTTAGGAGACGTTGCCTCAACTTCAGAGGCAATATAACGAAATCCGGCGTGCTGCGTAAAGTGACGCCTAAATGCATAACGTGCACTAAGACGCGCTTCGTTTCCACTTGAAATCCATGAACCACCTTTGATCAAGTTGTGTTTACCATCAAAAGTTGGCGTGGTGAAATCGTCATACAGTGGATGTACTTTAAAGTTATCGAAGGGGTAAATAGGCGTTTCAGTCCATTGCCATACGTTGCCCACCACATCAAACCAATTGCCATGTTGATAGCGTGTTACCGGGCAGCATGATGCAAAATGGTCGAGATGCAAGTTTGCATTGGCCGCGCTGCTACCCAGCTCTTCTACGCCCGCTTGTGCACACAATCGATACCATTCGTCTTCAGTTGGCATGCGAATTTTCTGTCCAGTTTCTTCAGTCTTCCATTCACAAAACGCTTTCGCTTCATGATAGTTAACTTCGGCAGGCCAGTCCCAAGCCATATCAATTTCTTCCGTCATTAAGCGCAAGCGCCAGCCATTGTGCCAACGCCAAAATGCTGGGTGTTTTGCCTCAGTAAATTGCCGCCAAGCCAGACCTTCATCACTCCAAAAACGATTATGCTCATAACCACCGTCCTCAACAAACTCGAGGAACTCCTGATTGCTGACTAAATATTGGCTGGCTTTAAACTCAGCTACCTCAGCCTGATGTTGGCCATATTCATTGTCCCAGCCATAAAATGCACTATCAAATGATTGTCCAAGATTAACTGAGCCAGCGGCGACGCTTATTAGTTTATTTTTTGGGGCTTGGCCAGCATCTTTACAAGCTGGCCATTGAGGTAATGGCTGGACTTTAGCCAACTCATGTTGGCGAATGAGTACCGACGATGTCTCAAGGTGAATCCGTTCGTGCTCAATACCCATGACGATGGGCCACCAGGTATTTTCCCAATCAATGGGTAGGGCAAGGTCCAAGGTATCAATTAATGTTAATACTGTGGCGCGCACTTTTGCACGGTAGTCTTTTACCGCAGCAACACTGGGCCAGTCATAACTGTCTTCAGACAGATCATCCCAGCTCATTTCATCAACGCCCACAGCAAAAATAGATTCCATATGAGGATTAATCCGATCGGATATCAGTTTTGCCAATAGTAGCTTGTTGATGAAAAAAGTGGCCGTATGCCCAAGATAAAAAATAAGCGGGTGGCGCAAAGGTATAGGTTTTTGATAGAAACCAGTATCGTCGCGCAAACAATCAAACAGTTGCGTATAGGTATCAAAGGTGTTGGTGAAGTAAAGCGCTATTTCTTGGCGCTTATCATCCACGGTGCCACTGTCCAGTGTAGGGGTTCGGCGCAACGATCCAGAGTCAACAAATGTTGCGGATCGTTTAGCCATTCCTTGAGCGTTTTGTATAGGTAATGTCATCGTGAAACACGTTCCTTTAATTCTTATTCTATATTCATACGATTAACTACTGGATAAAGGGTCAATTTTTTTACTTTATATTGATATTACCCGTAAAAAAAAGTTTTGCCGGTGGTTAAACGTCTCTGCCCTGCAGTTTTTTAATTGCTTCGACTAAATAAACTCGTGAACAGCCGAAGTTCAAGCGAAAACAGTCTTTATCACCAAAGTCTCTGCCCGCTGATGGGCCGACACCTTTGGCTTCACACCAGGCTTGCGTATCGGGGACTTGTAAACCGCTGGCATCAACCCACAGTAAAAAAGTCGCCGCGGGTGAGATAGCTTTTAAACCGTCGATTTTGTTGATTTCAGTCACTAGATAATCACGATTTTCAGTTAAATACGCCACTTGTTGTTGATGCCACTCATCGCAATGCCTGAAGGCTGCATTGGTGGCGGTAAGACCTGTGACTGTTACCGATGGTAACCTGCCGCGGGCTGCATGGTTGAATGCTACTCTTAATTTTTCGTTTGGAATAATAGCGAAAGACGTACCTAATCCCGCGATATTGAAGGTTTTACTGGCGGCCATTAATGTCACTGAATGCTCAGCCAATTCTGGATGCGCACTGGCGGGTAAATGTGGCACGTCATCTAAAATTAAATCACAGTGTATTTCATCCGAGCACAGCATGACGCCATGTTTTCTGCATATTGCTGCAATTGTGTCGAGTTCTGCTTGGTTTAAGACGGTTCCAAGCGGATTCATTGGATTACACATAATAAATAAGCTGGCTTTAGGATCCGCAGCAGCCTCTTCCAAGGCATCAAAATCGAGTGTCCAGCGACCATCCACTTCTATCGAGCCGATACAAGTTCGCTTGAGATGATTAATTGCCGGTGCAGCCAATATAGGAGGATAATTGGGTGTTTGTACGATAACCGTATCACCTGCTTGGCAATAAGCTTGAATAGCCACATTAAATGCAGGCACCACACCCGGAGTCCACACTAGCCAACTAGGATCAATCTTCCAGTTATATTGACGTTGACACCACGCCACAACGGCCTCACTGGCATCGGTATCGTGAGCTGGAAGGGTATAACCGAACAGGCCATCATCAATGCGCTGATGTAAGGCAGACAAAATAGGCTCAGCACAGCGAAACTCAGTATCAGCAATCCACATAGGCAATATATCTGTACCTTTGTATTTTTCCCATTTATGGGCTTTTGACGATGTGCGGTCAGGTTTATCACTGAAGTTCATTGCGGATCCTTTGATTATTCATTTGCTAGTCTACAGAAAACAGCCGACTTAGCCTGTTATAAAAAAACCTACCGATGTTATAGGTAGGTTTTAGGGTCTGTTTATGATTTTCGGGTCAACTTATAAACAGCTTCATTAAGCCAAGGCACGTGTTTATTCATAAACCTCGGATTGTCAGCCAGTACATCAACACACTCCAATAATTCAACATCAAAATATGGCGTTAAATAGCTTTTAACCCAATCTGGACTAACTGCAAATGGCGGCCCTTTTAGAGTATCTTGTAGGTAATCTAGGGTAATTAATAAGCCACTTACATTCGCCGGTATAAGCGCAGCGAGTGCTTTAACATACTGTTGGCGCATTTCTTCTGGCCACGCAATCAGGGCAGCACGATCGTAAAAACCACTAATCGACGCTGTTGCACTTTTGGGTAGAGTAAAAATATCCCCTTGATATAAGGTGACTTGATCGGCAGAAAAGACTACATGTTCGTCGGTAGGATTAACTTGATAAGTAAGATCATTGTCGGTAAAAAATTGTTCAACTGCGAGGGTATTGAGTTCACATCCCAGCACAGTATGGCGCTGCTCGGCCAAATAAAACATATCCAATGATTTACCACATAGAGGAACGAATACCTCAGTGTTTTCATTCAAACCAATATGCGACCAATATTTTACTAAAAAAGGGTTCACTTGGTTTTGGTGAAAACCAATTTGTTGTAACTGCCATTTTTCATGCCAAAAGCTGGGTTCCATGATGCTATTCTTCAGTCAAGTTGCTAATGAGATGCTGGCTACTTTAAAGACTAAAAAAAAAGGATGCAACCTCCCTTAATGATTTGGCATTCAACTGCCTAAGCTTTACCGTCTAGTGTCATTTGTACTTGCCTTAACCAACGACAGTTTTCACATTGGCACTTTCTGCGCGACATGTGGTGTGGGCTTAAATTTGAGTCAATGTAATCGACCGCTATTAATAATTGTTGCTTTAATTGGTCAACCGACTTCATCTCAAGCGCAACCATTTCATCGTTATGATTAATCCATAAACACTCCTCCCCCTGATGACAGGTTATGCATTGCTCATCACTTTGATTAAAAAACACTGCATGGGGACAATGGGTGACTTCCATTGATTGTAAAATTCGCTGCCGAGGAAAATTAAATAGCTGAATTAAATCAGCTTTATTTATATTATGCATATAACCTCTCACAAAAACGTTGATTAACTAGTACAGCCATAGTACCGAGTGTTGATTGATTTTGATTTGATATAGGTCAAGGTTTACTTATCATAATTTTTTAGATAGGAAGCGGCCGTTTACAATTAAAAATCCTTGCTCACAGAAAATACTGTGCGGTATTGAGTCAAAGAACCGCCATGTTTAAATAGACTGCGTGGATGTTTGGATACAATCTGTTGTTTTCAATAAGAAGCACTTGCCGCAGTAAGGTTAATCAAGGTTTAATGGACTTAAAAAGGAGGCTTACCTTTGCAAACACCGCAACTGCAACACTTTTATATCAATGAAGAGCAGTCCATCTATCTGCTCAGCGCCAATGATGCACGCAAGCATAAGGCCTGGATCCGCTTGTGTAAGCAACAGCTGAGTAAATTGGGATATCAGCAAATTGAATTTATTGGTAAGGGAGCCTATGGCTTTGTATTTGCGGGTATCAATGAGTTTAGCCAATCACATGTGTTTAAATTCTCAAGGGTAAACTTACCCCAAAGCGTCCAAGATAGGCTTGAAGAAGAAGCCTATATGCTTAGCCAAGTAAAACACCCCAATATACCTGGGGCGATAAAATTCGAGCGGGTCGGTAAGCAAGGCATTTTAGTAATGGAACGGGCTCAAGGAGAAGATCTCGACAAAATTTGCCAGCGATTAGGGGCTTTACCGCCGGTAATTATCGTCAGTATTGCGAGACAATTAGCCAATATTTTATATTATCTGCGTAAGGGTAAGCCTTTAGTGCATGGCGATATTAAGCCATCTAACTTGGTTTATGATATTGAAACCGACAAATTGTCCTTAATCGATTGGGGATCTGCGGTATTTGCTCAGCGAGATGAACACGGCCGCGCGGTCGATGACAATGTCATGTCCTTACTATCAAGCGACCAACAGCACACTAACGCGCGCATGGGCGATGTGTATTTTATTGGTGACGAACAACTGAGCGGTGCGTTATCTACACCTCGATTCGACGAGCAAGGCGCTGCTGCAACCTTATATGCACTCGCATCAGGACAAATTAGCCGTTTCGGCACAAAAATCATTCCAGCCACCAGCATAGGATTACCTATCGAACTGGCAAAAACACTCGATGCAATGCTCAGTGATGATGTTGAACGGCGCAATCTTGCGGGTGACTACTTTCTCAAAAGTCTACGCCACAGCCATCGAATGCATTTGCCGATATTATCGACACCTCCGCTAGCACCCGACATTCCGGTGTGGGCTCAACCGCGATCTAAAGCCGTCGAAACCGTAAGTTACAGCTCGCGTAAATCGTTTTTGAAAGAGCACAATACTCTGGATCCCATTGCCAAAATGGATGATGTGCAATTAGAAAAATACTATCGCAATTTTATGGTGGGTATGGCCGATACCGAAAAAGGCTTTATTGCCGCAGTAGGCCGTTTAGCACAGTATCCAATCGTCGGCGGTTTGGTGATCCATTGGCAAGAGTCTGGGGTGTTTATCGACTCCAATTTAGCTATTTACGATCCCGACAGTAAAGCGCCGTTAGTGTTAGCAGTAAATAATATGGTCACCATGGCGCGAGGAATTAAGCGGATTGGGGTGTTCAAGGCTTGCTTCTTTAATGCCAAAGACACCTTACACCTTGAGCGAAAAAGTACCGAGCACCAATATAAAATAACCGGTGAACTGCAAATGCCTTTTGAGGTCGGTGATGTGCCCACCTTAGAAGATAAGTCTCGGCTGCACTCATACTTTGAAGACGGTAAAGATCCGGAAGAAAACTTGGAACTGCCAGCAGAAATCATGACCGAACTGGGGTGGTTAAATCAAATCCACCATACTGGCTGTATTATTTTTGAAGCACTACCAAACCATTTAAAAATCCACAGTTACTTACGTTTATTAAATCCACGAAAACAGGCGGCATTTCGAGCCTGTTTGGATAGAATTATGACTCACGCAAATAAAATTCAAGGTCATGGCATTTCAGGTTTTATGAAACTGCCCTATAAAAACACTCGCCAATTTAGTCATATCGATCGTAAAGCAGATGATTTCTACCCTAGAAACCCTAAAGTCATCGTTGCAGAAGCCACTTTACCGCAAACAAAATAGCCATACTCCAAACACTATCATCATGCTGTTGCGGTGATACAAAGCAATACGCGACCCCAATAGAGGTCGCGTATTATCCGCTATACATCACTCAACACTATCACTCAACACTATCACTCAACACTCTCACCCAACACTATCAGCCAACACTTAAATTGGCGAGCCAGGAGGCAAGTCCACCGGCTTGGTGATTAATCGATAAGTAGGATCGGTCATGCCTTTAGTGATACCTTGAAACAGCCAGTCGTAATGCGCCGATTGATAATCGCTGCCACGGTTACTGCGGCGTTTAAGTTGCTTAATAATATAGTCAACTCTTGCGGCTAACTGTGCTTTGACTTCGGGCGCTGTTTTAGGGCTATGGTACGTTGCTAACAAACTATCAATCACCACTGTATTGACGCGCATTTGCATCGCTAGGCCCTGTCCACTCGGTAAGTCTTGATACAAACTGGCACCCGCAAGCTTATCGATTAATTGAACCACCGACAGTTGCTGACTGTCTTCCATATAGGCCTGACTGACACGGTTTAAACGTTCAGGGGTTAATAATTGCGCCACAATGTGACGGCTCAACACTTCTGCCATCGCCACAGGATCAGTTATCACGCCTAAGTTTGATCCAAAGCTTTCACGAGTTTTTCGATAATTACCGGCTTTTGGCACTAACGCTTGCAACACATTACTTGGTACTAACAAGCTCTCTGTTTGCAAACTCGCCAATAATGCATCGAGCGCAGCAAGTTGCATTTTAGGCCGAATATAATTCCAACGTACGCCAGAACCTACTTGCTGATAACTGTAATCCGTCCCGCCAATCCACTTTGCTGCGGCTTCTATTTGATAACGCGTGAGCAAATATATGGGCACAAATACATCGGCTAATTCGCCATGAGGTTCACCGGCTAATAAAGCATCTGAGTTAAAGTCATCCATCGCTTTACGACGCACTGTTTCTAAACGTACTAACTCTGCTACCGCATCGTTACCACTATCCCATAAACTGGCGTATGCATTACTGGCGCTGGCACTACGAGAGTCTGCTTCCCCAATATATCGAAAGCCTTTAGTTAGGGTCGACGTTAACAAAGACTCGGTCTGCGTAAGGCCTCCATAACCATAAGCTATGGTGTATTTGTCCCACTCACCAATTCCTTCGGTGTAAGGCGTGGCAATATTAATTTTACCGCCTTGAATACTCACGTACGGATGCGGATAATCCATTACTGAAGCATTATCGTTTGTTGATGCGGCAAAGTTATGGTCAAGCCCTAGGGTATGGCCCACTTCATGCGCTGCTAACTGGCGAATACGGGCAGCGACAATGCCATGGCGGCATCAGCAGCGGCTTTACGATCAGGCCAACCAGCCGTTAGCCCTCGAGCAATAAGATGATCTTGGCGTACTCTTAAGCTGCCAAGCGTGACATTACCTTTAATGATTTCACCGGTACGAGGGTCGGTTACTGCTGCGCCATATGACCAACCTCTTGTGGCGCGATGCACCCATTGAATCATGTTATAGCGTACGTCTTGAGGGTCTGCACCTTCTGGCAACAATTCAACTTTAAAGCCGTCAATGAAACCGGCATCAGTAAATGCACTTTCCCACCAACGTGCACCTTCCAATAACGCACTGCGAATAGGCTCAGGTACACCTGGGTCGAGGTAATAAATAATAGGTTTAACCACTTTACTGGGAGCATCACCCGGAGTAACTTTTTCTAATCTGTGGCGCAGTAAATGGCGTTGAGTCAGTGGTTGATCAACTGCGGTAGAATAATCGGCATATTCATCAGATAAATAACCGCTCATGGGATGATAACGACGAGGTTGATAACCCACATCAGGGAGTTGCACAAAGGAATAGCGCACTTGAACAGACAACAATTTACCGTCTGGAGTCACTTGCTCAACTTGCTTGCCTGCTTTGCTGGCTTTAAAGGTTAAATTAACATCAATATCAGCATTACGTTCAAACGATTTAATCTTTTGCGGCAATATCACTGAGCGGCTGCTGTCTAAGCTGTACAAACCTTGCTTAGTTGCCGTTAATACATCCGACACCCCATGCAAATCATTAATCACTAGGTCATTAATCGCGACTAATGCCGTTTTACCTTCTACTAATTTACCGCGCCATAAAATCGATTCAGCAAAAGCTTGTGTGACCGCTTGACGCTCAGCAACGTTATCACTGGAGGCGCGAAAATAGGTATTAAGCTGCTTGAGCACAACATAAGGACCATGCTGTTCAAATTGTACCATTCGGGTTTGGCCTAGCTGGCCACGGTCTAAACCGATATCATTTGAACCAACACCATGAGGTAAACTGGTCAGCAATAGAAAGGGTTGATTGAGCTTATTCGTTTGTAAATAAAGCTGTGCGGATTTGGCATCATAAAATAGATTGATAAAGCCTTTTGCCACTTCAGCATTATTAATTATTTTTTGGGCTGAGTCGCTGGCAGCCATTGCTGCGTTAGAAAGTAATGTTGCTGGTGTGATTGCCAGCAACAGCGCCAATGAAATACTTCGGCGGACCATAATTAATCTCCCTGTCGTTTATATCCTATCTTCAAAAATACTAATCGTCTTTATGATTATGTTTATATGTAATCCAATGAGATAAGGTTTCAAATAATTCAGTAAGCACAATCGGCTTAGTGATATGCGCATTCATGCCTGCTGCTAAACTTTTTTCTTTATCACCCGACATTGCGTGCGCAGTCATGGCAATAATGGGCATTTGTTGTTTGCTATAACGTTTGCGTAATTCGGCGGTGGCAGTTAATCCATCCATTACCGGCATTTGAATATCCATTAACACTGCATCAAATGGTTTAGAATCAATCACATCTAATGCCACTTGGCCATTGTCGGCTATCACAACTTCATAACCAGCACTTTTGAGTAATTCAGATGCCACTTGTTGGTTAATAAAGTTATCCTCAACCAACAATACTAAGCCAGAGGCTTTAGCGGGTTCGGCTTCAATAATAACCGGCATTGCATTTAGCTTGGGTTCTTTGGCAAAGGCATTAATAATTTCATCAAATAACGCCGAGGCCTTAAACGGTTTTTGTAACACTGCATAAACAGAATTTTTTTGCAGCTCATGGTCTAACGGTTCAGCAGCATAAGCGGTCATTAAGATAATAATAGGACGCTTTGCTAAGCTACCATCTGCGACCATTTCATCTATCGCCTTAATAACATCACAGCCGTTCATTTCAGGCATCATCCAATCCAACAACAATAAATCGACTGGTTTTTTACGCAATATATCCAGTGCTTTTTGACCACTGTCAGCCGTGTTTACACCAAAGCTAAAGTCGGTCATCAATGTCGAATAAATTTGTAATGCACTTGGGTTGTCGTCAACCACCAGCGTTGTCAGGTTATTTAACTGTTCTGGCACCACCAGCGGCTCGATCACTTGTTCTTCGGCAATTTCAAAGCTAATGGTAAAACTAAAAGTACTGCCGGCGCCCAGTTCGGACTCAACTTGCATGGTACCACCCATCATCGACACTAAATGTTTACTGATAGATAACCCTAAGCCTGTGCCACCATATTTACGTGTGGTTGAACCATCGGCTTGTGAGAATGCATCAAACAGCATTGCTTGTTGATCTTTACTGATCCCAATACCGCTATCGCGTACCCAGAACTTCATGGTAATACGGTCGTCACGCTCACCCACATCTTCACAACCCAGCTCAACTTCACCGGTTTGGGTAAATTTGACCGCATTAGACAATAAATTAACGATGACCTGACCTAAACGCAGTGGATCGCCATACAAAATAAGCCCTGCGGTAACAGGCGCATATAGCAGTAATTCAACGCCTTTTTCTTGCGCTTTAAGCGCATTAATATCAATAACATGATCAAGCACTTTATCCAGCGGAAACGCGACTCTTTCTAATTCTAATTTGCCTGCTTCAATTTTAGAAAAATCTAAAATGTCATTAATAATTCGCAGTAACGATTGGGCAGAAAAACCGGCTTTATTAAGATAATCTTGTTGCTGCACGGTCAAGCTAGTGCGTTGTGCTAACTGCAACATCCCAATAATCGCGTTCATAGGTGTCCGAATTTCGTGACTCATGTTGGCCAAAAATTCGCTCTTGTACATGTTGGCTAACTCGGCGTCTTGTTTTGCTTCAAGCAAGGCGACTTCGTTACTCTTCTGGCGGGTAATGTCTTTATGAGTACCTAGCATCCGCTTACTACAACCATCCTCGGAAAACTCAACCGCTCGACCACGGGATAACACCCAGTAATACTGGTCATTTTTACCGCGCATTCTAAATTCGATTTCATAAGTGCCAACCGGATCGCGCACATATTGAGAGCGGTACTCTTGGACCCGTTCTCGATCGTCAGGATGATACAACTCATCGATTGATTCGAGTAACGGTGGAAACTCATTAGCTTGATAACCCAACATAGAATAAAAAGCCGGATTACAAATAATCTGTTCAGAATCAATGTACCAATCCCACAGGCCATCTTCTACCGCATCCATAGCAAGATGATAACGTTGCTCAGACATACGTAACTGTTCAGCAGCTTCATATTCACGGGTAATATCGCGCCAAACAGAGATCAAACCTAATAGATCGCCACGGCGATTGTAAAACGGTAATTTAAAGGTATCGAGTAATACCGGTTTACCTTCAATATTCACTCGTTCTTGGTAACGCAAGGAATGTTGCTGGGTCAGCACTTTGTTGTCTTCTTCACCAATGCGCAAGCCTTGCTCTGGGCTCACCACTTCTGATGACGTTAAGCCTATAATCTCATTTTCGGTATAACCCAGCATTCTTTCAGCTGACTTATTACAGCCTAAGTATTTGCCTTCTTTGTCTTTAAACACGATCGCTTCAGGGATCGAATCGATCAATGATCGTAACAGTGCAAACTCTCGCTCACGGCGCTCTGTTGTTTCACGTAAACGCTGAGTGCGCCTAGCAACTAAGTTATCAAGACGTTTGTTTTGTTCGGCAAGATGATGAGTATACTGACGGTTTTCTTCAAAAATACGACTCACTAGCGCAAACCATGGCTCCCAACCACGGGTAATTTTCTCTGGCGGACGGATAGGCGTTTGTGAACATGCTTCTAAATGGGTTAACAAACGTGAAGCAGGGCTAACGAATGCTCGGCGAGTTTGCCAATGCACTATGGTAACCAGCAGCGACAAAGCCAATACCACTAACAGAAAACTCAGTTGCAGCTTGTCCCAAGAATCTTTAAATAAATCATCTTCATCTTGCAAATACAGTAATCGCCATGGCGCGTTATGCAGTGCCACACTATGAATATAATAACCGTTTCGCAATATGCCTTCGTGGGCATCAAATAGCTCAGATTCCGATAATGAATGTAACTCTGCCGGAATTCGCTGGCTTATGTGATAAACCTTATTCATTTCACTGGAGTCAAAATCACTGTGAGATAAAATATTATTTTGCTGGTCAAGCAGAATCACCGTGCCTGGCATTTTAAAATAGGTGCGAATTTGTTTATCTAACGATGATAACGTCATGTCGAGGTTAATCGAACCAATAAACTCATCTTCAAGGTACACGGGTAACCCAAGCGTAGTTATTAAGCCCTGATTCGTCGAGTCGATGTATGCCTCACTCCAAAACACACTCCGTTGTGGGTTCATTGAAGGTGTCGCTAATTGAAATTGTTTTTTATTGAGCAGCTCATCCCTAAAGCGTAAGTCATTATTTTCCCATGGATAAAATGACATCATCCGACGCTTAGAAATATAATAAATCGACGAAGCTTTAGGCGCTGCTTCTTTCGCGACTGGGAAGGATAACGACAGTTCAAACAGCATTTCAAGCTCTTGATAAAAGCTCTCGCTACGGTCATTTAATGAACCCGCACCCGTAATGCGTCCCATATTGGTAAACGGCACGCCGCTGTTGGCATAATTAGGTTCTAAGGTGAAATACTGGCCATCTTCGTTAAATTTTTCATACTCTGGTAAGCGCTCTTTACGAACAAACTCCCCCAAACGTAAATGGTCCACCGCCACATCACGCAAACTTTTCACCGCACGAATGCTCGACTCAAGCAATAAGTCGATTTGCATAACATGACGGGCAACTTGTTCTTCTCGCTGTTGAATTTGCTGCTCTTTTTGACGTTCAAACATAATGCCAGCGGTCAGCAAAGCCATCACAATCACCCCGATATAGGTGTAAAACACCGCTCGGTTATAATTACGTTGAATAGGAGATTTTAGTTGTAAATCTGGCTCAGTCGGTTTCATTAACCACCCTTGATACAGCGTAAAAAAAAGACCCGCTGTCGAACGAATAACACCAAAAACGGCAGTTATAACAGTAATGATTATGATATCAGGAAGATAAGCTCAAGCACATGTATTAATGGCTCCAGAGATACTTGTCCAACCTGCAAGTAATACAGACTACAAATATTAAGGTATATTGTAGGCGATTGAAAATACATAAGGTTATCTTGTGTAACCTTATGTATATAGACAGGATATAACCATGATTAATAAAGTGATTTCCTTAGCAAGTTAAGCCGTTACAAATGCTCCTCTGCAAACTCCGCTAAACGAGACCGTACGACACCATTAAGATAAATATTGGCGCTGCCTTCAAAGTCTTTAAAACGTTCGACTATGTAAGTTAATCCTGATGTAACCGGTGTTAAATACGTCGAGTCAATTTGGGCTAAATTACCACTACAAATCAGTTTAGTGCCTTCGCCCATACGAGTGATCATGGTTTTAATTTGTGACGCTGTTAGGTTTTGACATTCATCTAAAATAACCACCGAGTTTTGAATAGAGCGGCCACGCATAAAGTTAATCGACTTAAACTGAATATTGGCTTTTTCCATTATGTAATTAACACTACCTGCTGGGTTTACATCATTTTTATGTAGCACTTCAAGCGTATCGGTAATTGCAGCAAGCCAAGGGGTCATTTTCTCTTCTTCGCTACCCGGAAGAAAACCTATTGACTCAGCAATTTCGGGGGTATTACGGGTGACGATAATTTTGTCATATAACTTACGTTCGACGACCAATTCTAATGCCGCCGCCATTGCCAATAGCGTCTTACCGCAACCCGCAGGCCCCGTCAGAATAATCAGTTCAATATCAGGATCTAGCAAAGCATCTAGCGCCATACCTTGGTAAATATTTTTAGGATTAATTCCCCATGCTTCATGATGTAATAAGCGATCACGGCCGCGATCGATCATCTGTAAATGTTTATCGGTTTTACTGACTACTCGACCACAAAAATCCGAGCTTTCATCGATTAAATACTGGTTAAGATAAAAGTTTTCATTACCAAGATGTTCCAATGGTACTTGGTGAACCGTATGCAACCCTCTACGTTCGGTGGAGACTTTATCGACATTTTGCCAAAAATCCCCAGAGAATTGGTAAAAGCCTTTGGCGAGAAAGCGCACATCATCAATCAACTGATCGCTGCGGTAATCTTCTACGCGCTCAATACCTGCACCTTTGGCTTTTAAGCGCATGTTAATGTCTTTAGTGACTAACACGACAGTGCGGGGAAAATGGATTTTTTGTAAATGCAGGGCGGTGTTGATAATGCGGTTATCGTTATTGTCTCCAGGCAGCGAGCCGATAATAAACTCGACTTGATGATCTGGGAAAATCGATAAATGACCAGAAACTTGAGAATGTTCTTCGCGAGTAGGCAATGCAACGCCTTTTAAAATTTGCTCTGGGGTCGTGGGACCACCAAGAATATCTTCTAATGCACGTATAGCCACTCGTGCATCACGACTCACATCTCGTTTGCGGTCCTTTATACTGTCGAGCTCTTCTAACACTGTCATGGGAATAACTACGTCATGTTCCTTAAACGAATATATCGCTAAAGGTTCATGCAGTAACACGTTGGTATCCAGTACAAACAACTTTTTGTCGTTTCGTTGCATGGTGCCTCCAGAGTGCTCTCAATGAATAGATATCAGTATCACTTAACTTAACTAAACGTATAACATTAAAGGGATAATTAAAGTCTCTATTGAAAACAGGTCATTGCCATGAGCAATGCTGCCTTAATAAAATATGTCACTTGTCGGGTAAAAACTCAATGTCATCATCATCGCCTTTGCTTCACACTATGACGTCAATGTGACGCTAACATGTCAAGATGGTGTAAAAATGAACATCTAAACGATAAATCAATGCTAAAATTTCAATCTGGATGGGTTTGGTTTAACATACGCCCCCTTTTTTGTTTCACGCAATAAATGAGAGTAAAAGATGCCGTTTGCCTTAGGTCAACGCTGGATAAGTGATACCGAGTCAGAACTCGGATTAGGAACAGTCGTTCAAGTTGAAGGCCGCATGGTTACGCTGCTATTCCCTGCCACTGGAGAAAACCGGATGTTTTCTCGCAGTGAAGCTCCCTTAACCCGAGTTATTTTTAACCCAGGTGACACTGTCGAAAGCGGTGAAGGTTGGAGTATCACCATTGAAGAGCTTGAAGAAAAAAACCAATTGGTGATTTATCATGGTATTCATAGCGAGACTCAAGAAAAAGTCAGTCTTCGTGAGACCATGCTAAGCCATAATATTCGCTTTAATAAACCACAAGATCGTTTATTCGCCGGACAAATTGACCGCCTAGAACGTTTTGGGGTGCGTTATCAATGTCAGTTATTGCGCCACAAATTAGCCAGCTCAGATTTACTCGGTCAACAAGGCCCACGCGTAGGCTTAATTGCACATCAGCAGTGGATTGCTCATGAAGTGGGTAGCCGTTACGCTCCACGCGTATTACTGGCCGATGAAGTCGGTTTAGGTAAAACCATTGAAGCTGGCTTAATTATTCATCAGCAATTACTCACTGGTCGTGCTGAACGTATTTTAGTCATAGTCCCGGACACACTTCGTCACCAGTGGTTAGTTGAAATGCTGCGCCGCTTTAATTTACGCTTTTCAGTATTTGATGAAGATCGATGCGTAGAAGCTTATGCCGATAATGACAATCCGTTTTATACCGAGCAGTTAATTATTTGTTCACTTGATTTACTGCGCAAGAAAAAGCGTCTTGAACAAGCTGTAGACGCTGATTGGGACTTAATGGTTGTCGATGAAGCTCACCATTTAGAATGGTCAGAAGATGCCCCTAGTCGCGCTTATAAAATCGTCGAAGCCTTAAGTGAAGTGGTCCCTGGTGTATTACTCCTTACCGCGACCCCTGATCAACTCGGTCATCAAAGCCACTTTGCTCGTTTACGTTTGCTCGATCCAGATCGTTTTTATGATTACGATGCTTTCTTAGCTGAAGAAGCAAGCTACAAAGATGTGGCAGAAGCAGCTGAAGCATTAAGTCAGGATAAAAAATTACCCGACAGTGCCATTAACAGCTTAACTGAGTTGCTTAGCGAGAAAGACATCGAGCCAAGCATTCGTTTGATCCAGTCAAAAGATGTTGATGCAGAATCACAGCAAGCAGCACGTCAAGAATTGCTCCAAGAATTGCTCGACCGCCATGGCACTGGCCGCGTACTTTATCGTAACAGTCGCGCATCAGTAAAAGGCTTTCCAAAGCGTATATTTAATGCTTATCCATATGAGATGCCTGCGCAGTACGTGACCGCTGAACGCGTTAACGCCATGATGGGCAGTGCCAAGCAGCCACTGGCTAAAGCAGCACAAGCATTAAGCCCTGAGAAGCTTTACCAGGCCTTTGAAAATGACAGTGCCAGCTGGTGGAAGTTTGATCCACGGGTAGACTGGTTAATTGAGTTCCTAAAATCGCATCGCAGTAAAAAAGTACTGATTATTGCTAGCCAGGCTGAAACTGCATTAAGCCTTGAAGAAGCGCTGCGAACCCGCGAAGGTATTCAAGCTACGGTATTCCATGAAGATATGTCGATTATCGAACGCGATAAAGCCGGCGCTTACTTTGCTCAAGAAGACGGCGGCGCCCAAGCATTAATTTGTTCTGAAATAGGCTCCGAAGGGCGTAACTTCCAGTTTGCTAGCCATTTGATTTTGTTTGATTTGCCGCTTAATCCTGATTTGTTAGAGCAACGTATTGGCCGCTTAGATCGTATTGGGCAACAAAACGATATCCAAATTCATTTGCCTTACTTGCGCGATACCGCTCAAGAAAGATTGATGCGTTGGTATCATCAAGGATTAAATGCATTCGAACTCACCTGCCCGAGCGGTCATGTGTTGTTTAACGAATTTGCCGATGAACTGATTAACGTACTTTGCGACGATGATGAAGATCAGATGACTCAATTGCTGAATCACACCCAGCATCGTTATAAAGAGCTTAAACAGGCAATGGAGCAAGGCCGCGATAAACTGCTAGAGATAAACTCTCACGGTGGCGAGCGTGCCAATGCATTAATTAAGCGTTTGTCAGACAGCGATAACGATACTCATCTCATCGGTTCGGTCATTCGTTTATGGGATATTATTGGTGTCGATCAAGAAGATCGCGGTGAAAACTCAATCATTTTACGCCCTAGTGAGCACATGATGTTCCCTACTTATCCTGGGCTGAATGAAGACGGTATTACGGTGACGTTTGATCGTGAAACCGCTTTGTCTCGTGATGACATTGCATTTATCACCCAAGAGCATCCTTTAGTACAAACCGGCTTAGATTTAATCACTGGCTCAGAAACGGGCACCACCAGTGTGGCAATTCTAAAGAATAAAGCGCTTCCCGCGGGGACGCTGTTTTTAGAATTAATTTACATGGCTGATGCCTCTGCCCCAAAATCGACTCAGTTATACCGTTATTTACCACCGACACCTATCCGGGTGTTATTGGATAAAAATGGTCTTAATATGGCAGATAAAGTGGACTACGCCAGTTTTGACAAACAGCTAAGTGCGGTAAACCGTCACATCGCTAGCAAGCTTGTTAATGCCTCACAGCCTATTTTACATCCGTTATTGGCCAAAGGTGAAGAGTATGCAAAAGAGTCGCTTAAGCAGCTAGTAGTGAATGCTCGAGCTAAAATGACTCAACAACTCACAGGCGAGCTGGAAAGACTTGAAGCCCTAAAAGCCGTAAATCCGAACATTCGTGAAGACGAGCTAGAATATATTCGTAATCAAATGACCGAGATAACGGGCTACATGGATAACAGTCAATTACAGCTTGATGCAATACGTATGGTACTTGTCAGCCACGTATAACGGCTAACTAGCATTAAATAATGTTGTATTAATCATGTCGTGTAAACAATGCCCTGTATATCAGGGCATTGTTTTTATTCGCGGTTATACATTAAGCTAACCGCATTATGGTGTTATTCGCTCGAGGTTATGGTGCAACTAGGACAATTTAGTCGGTTATTAATCGTAACGATAAGCATATTACTGGCAGCGCCTGGCGCAAAGGCACAGCAACCTTACGGCTACTTACCTACCGATGAAATCAAATTTATCACTATTGACGGTAAACAAACTGAAGTGCTTGTAAGGTCTTGGCAGAGTAAAAAACACTTTGGTTCAGCGATGATTATTGCTGCGTCGGACACCGATGCTGATGCTGCCGGCTTAGCCAGCTACTTACGAACCAATATTAATGCCCGCGGTTGGGCAAGTATTAGCTTAACCCCAGCAAAAGGGCTATATCGGCCTAACTATGCAACAAAACCAGAAGAAATCACTAAAGCAGGCACCGAACAACTGCAATTAACCAGCAATAAAAGTATCCCAAAGTATGAGTCGTCTCAATTGCTTGAATTACGTAACTTTCAGCAAAGTAATCTCAATGAAGCCCTGAACCAATTAACCTCAACCACCAGTTTATTTCCTGGCGGCAAGATTCTAATTGTTATTGATGACACGGCCGGCATGGTCACGAATCTGCTTTATGACAAAAAAATTCCCATCCCTGATGTGCTAGTCATCGTCAACGCTTATCGCGAATTTGAGTATTTAATTGATCCGCAAAGTCAGCGTAAATCGATCGCCGAACAATTAGTCACCATGTCGATCCCGATCCTTGATATTCAATCCGCCGATGCACATCCGAATTCAATTGAACAAGCACCTACCCGCCTCAACTACAATCAAGTGAAACCTGCTAAGTATTATCGCCAATACCAAATGAGCTTGGACTTAAGCAGCCCTAGTGGCTGGGAAGAAGCCCTCGATCAAATAGAAGGCTTTTCCAGAACCGTTATCGGAAGATAGTAAATTCAGCGTAGCCATGACTAAAAATAGAGCATTAGCGAAAACAGATTATTACCACCAAGATTGACGAGAACGATAGGCTTTATCAGGATTTTTAGTTTGTCTAATCGCAGCAATCACGCGGTTTTTACCCAGCAACAACCTTATTTGGCTTAGTGATTCTCGGGCTAATAGGCTGCGCACTGAAGCGGTCCAACTTTGATTGATGCTGCGTTTAATCGCAGCATTAGCATCCGGGGAAGTGCGGATGATTTTTTGGGCTAATAAAGTGGCACACTCATAAGCGTTATCACTTATTTGAGTCACCAAGCCTAGCTCAAGCGCTTGCTCGGCAGTTAAAATATCCGCGGTATAGGTCAACATCAACGCTTTGTCTTTGGGCATAATTTGCCTTAATGCCACCAAACCAGCCATATCTGGCACAAGCCCCCACTTTGCTTCCATTATCGACAACTTACAGTTTGGCGTCGCAATACGAATATCTGCCCCTAGCGCAATTTGAGTCCCACCGCCGTAGCAACAACCTTCTAGAACCGCAATAACAGGAACAGGCAAACGCTGCCATCCCAACGACACACGTTGGGCTAAATTTGCATTACCAGGCAACCACTTGAATAAAAGCTTTAATGCACTTGTAGGTGAACTCGCGACACTTTTCACATCCAAGCCTGAACAAAAGTTACCTTCAGCACCCGATAAAATAACCGCATTAACTCGTTTATCGCCACGGAGTTGTTTAATTACGTTATCAATCGCAGTAAACATTTCAACATTAAGCGCATTAATTTTACTGGGTCTATTTAAGCAAACATGGGCAATGCCATTATCTACCGTCAACTTAATTAACTCTCTTTCCATGAAACACCCTGTTACTGGTCAGTCCAGTTTTTAGACTAACATATCTGGACTATCTGGCGAATAGTAATAACATGACAAATAATCGGCACTGGTCAAAATATTGCCACACGTTATTTTGAACAAAATTTCATTGAGTGTTAGCCTGATATATTATCAATATAAGCATAACCATCTAATCTTCATGTTTTTACATAACATGTAACACCTGATTGATATGACATTGATGACTTTGTGGCAACGGCCACATAAATGTTACAAACTTAATTAAATGTTAAAACTAAGTTATCAATATTGTAAGCAAATAAGTATAATGATCTAACGAACAAAAAATCGCTGTAAATAGTCTTATAATAATAACTATCCGCCTCGCACCACTCGCAGTTGCATTAACGAGTTTTTTTCCCCTAAAGGCGAAATAAGGAAGACCAGCAACAATGACCATTCCAATATTAATATGCGACGATTCTGCGCTCGCCAGAAAACAAATGGCAAGAACTCTCCCCAAAGATTGGGACGTTGAAATTAGCTACGCCACCAATGGCGCTGAAGGCCTTGAAGTTATTCGCGCAGGTAAAGGTGAGATTGTGTTTCTCGATCTCAACATGCCAGTCATGGATGGTTACGAAGTACTTCAAGCGGTACAACAACAAGATTTACCGGCACTGATTATTGTGGTGTCAGGTGATATTCAAATTAAGGCTCATGAACGAGTCAAAGCATTAGGTGCCCTCGACTTTATTCAAAAACCCGTTAGTGCAGAGGCTATTAGCCATATTCTGCAAGAGTACGGTATTTTGACTCTTACCCAGGGTAATAAAGCTGAAGAAACGCCAATGATGAAAGTTGACATGCGTGATGCATGTCAAGAAATAGCCAACGTCGCCATGGGCAGAGCCGCTGACTTGCTCGCTAAGCTTCTGGATGTATTTGTACTACTGCCTATTCCTAACGTTAATGTGCTTGAAGTCAGCGAATTAACGATGGCCTTAAAAGCCACCGAACGAAACTCAACAGTCTCTGGGCTTTGCCAAGGATTTATTGGTGCAGGTATCGCGGGTGAAGCGTTATTACTGTTCCATGATTCTAGTTTTGAAGATATGGCCAAGTTAATGGGATTAGAAAATCCAAATGATATTGGTACTGAAATAGAAGTAATGATGGACACTGGTAATGTGCTCATTGGCGCTTTTTTAAATGGTATTTCTGAACAACTCGACATGAAATTCAGTCAGACCCATCCAGTAGTGCTTGGCAGACACTGCAGTGTCAACGAGCTCATTCACGACAACTCTGACAAATGGCAGCGCACTCTCGCGATGGAAATTAACTATCGAATAGAAGATTACAATATTGAATGTGATCTTCTGCTGCTATTTACTGAAGACTCAATTCCTACGCTGAACTACAAACTTGGCTATTTACTCGACTAATGTTGGATACTTTTTATGTCAAATGATCAAAGTGCGATGAACGAACTCCACTGGCTAATCGATATGGTGCAAACCATTGAGGTTGGTTTAGTTGTGCTCGATCGCGACTATAACATCCAACTTTGGAACGGTTTTATGGAAAACCACAGCGGTGTCTCACCCAATTCCATTAAAGGTAGTAATCTATTTGAAAAGTTTCCCGACTTACCCGCCACGTGGCTAAAACATAAAATGGAGTCGGTTTTTTTACTTAAAAATCGCACCTTTATTAGTTGGGAACAGCGTCCATACGTATTTCAGTTTAAAAACTATCGCCCGGTGACTGGCCGAGCCGATTTTATGTACCAAAATATTACCTTACTGCCATTAGCTTCGTTAACAGGGCAAATCACTCATATCAGCATTATTATCTATGATGTGACCGATATTGCGGTTAATAAACTGCAACTTAAAGCCGCTAATGAGCAACTTGAACAACTCAGTCAAACCGATGGTTTAACCCTTTTGCATAACCGTCGCCATTGGCAAAGTTGCATGGAAAAAGAATTCGATCGTTATTCACGTTATGGCGATGCGGCATCATTGGTGATGATTGATATTGATAATTTCAAGCGCATTAACGATGAATATGGTCACCCTGCCGGTGATAAAGTGATCCAACATATTGCCTATTTGTTAAAGCAAGCATTGCGTGACACTGACTGTGCTGGCCGATATGGCGGAGAAGAGTTTGGAGTGGTGCTATCTAAGACAACCGCAGAAGAAGCTCTCAACTTTACCGAACGATTAAGAAAGCGCATTGAAGCATCGGAAGTCGCATTCGAAAACCGCCTCATTAGAGTCACGGTGAGTCTGGGCATTAACGATTTAGATTCTGAAATAGATAATAGCTCAACCTGGTTATCGGGTGCAGATAAAGCCTTATATGTCGCTAAGCAAGAAGGCCGTAACAAAAGCATCATCCATAAATAAGCGCCTAGCAAACTTTTTGGTTATCCATAAAAAAACGCCCATCTTTGATGAGCGTTTTTTTATGGAATTAGACCATCGATTTATTAGTGAAATGTACCATCTTCATCTTCATAGTCATATTCTTCATCGTCTTCGTCTTCTTCATCGCCTTCAACTTCATCACCGACAAAAAAAGTACCCCAACCGTCGTAGTCTACTTTTTGCTTGCCCGCAACGAGAATCAACTGTTCACATGCTTTATCCAGCAAAGGCACTTCTAGCTTATGCTTGGCAATAGCGTCAAAACAGAAAATAATCGAGCCATCTTCAAGTTCCATTTCTTCGGCATCATTCACTTCAAAACCAAGCTTAAATGCATCAACAGCGGCTTTTTCTAAACGATCAAAATTAGTCGCCGAGAAATGATGTTCAATTGTATATTCCGCATCAGGCTCTGAACCATCAGCAAGTAAGGCATCAACAATTTCAAGATTCTCAGCAAATTGCTCTTTTAACTGACGCTCAACAGACATGGATTACTCCGTAAATAGGACTCGTAAAAATGTTAATCAATTATACCCAAACTGACACAAGTTGCGAGCTTATGACGGATGTTTGACGACCAATAACATGGTTAAGCTTTGGCTTGCTGCATTAATGCTTCTGCTTCTTTGTTTAATTCAACTAAACGCGCCGACATAACTTGATGCACCTTAGCGTTTAACGCTTTAACATCATTCTTATCTAAGCCCGCAGTTGCTATCGGCTCCTGCATTTCTACAATCACCACACCGTTGTTCCAACGATTAAGGTTAATATGATTCTGACAAGAAGCTAATACTGGCACTATTGGCGCTTGAGCAGCGACTGCAGTATGGAATGCACCCACTTTAAAAGGTAATAATCCACGACCGCGTGAACGAGTCCCTTCAGGGAATATCCACACTGATAATAGTTTATTTTTCATTTTATCTACCGTTTTAGCCATAGTATCGAATGCACTATGACGATTGTTACGATCGATAAGGATATTGCCTGATAGCCAATATATTTGCCCAAATAAGGGTACCCACACCAAGCTCTTTTTACCTAAGCTGACAGTCCCTTTAGGCACAACTGACGTATGAGTAAATAAATCAAAATTATTTTGATGATTGGCTAAATAAATACACGGTTGCGATGTTGCACTGACTGGATGAGCACGTCTAATGACCTTAATGCCTAATACCGGTGCAACCGAACCAAAAAAACGGGCAACCAAATGTACATTGTCGCGATGCATTGGCCGCACAAGGCAAATAACAACTGAAAATATAAAGGCTAAAAATAACAGCACAACGAGAATGATTGAACGAGCGATAAGCAGCACAGCATACTCCTGCAATAAAATTGGCGTCAGTATAACGATGCTAGTCTAGGGACTCAACGTTTTGTTTACATATGTACGCTGAAATACTCTGCCCCTGTGATCTGGGGCAGAGTAACTTGTATATATGACAGAAGCTTATATAAAGCTAGATAACAGATATTTATTTAGCTGGTTGTTGTGCTGACACTAGTGAACGTAGTTTAAGTAACATTCTAAACAACAATGCACTTAATGCTAATGTCGCAACAATAGCGGCACCACTGGGTAAGTCATAGCGAGCAGACAACAGTAGCCCAGCAATATAACCCACTATGCCTACGCCATAAGCCCACACTAACTTGGTTTTACCTTGATACTTATTTAATGCCAAAGCCGGTAAAATAAGCGTGCTAAACACTAAATACACGCCTACTAACTCCACCGACAAAGTAATCACTAATGCAAATAAAAAGTAAAAACCTGCACCATCTAATATCCGTGGTTTAGCGATGATCACCCCAAGAATACCTGCAGAGACTACTGCAGGTAATGCTAACTGAGACCAACTCACCCACAATATTTGACCCGACATTAACTGCTTTAATAATTCAGCTCCATGAGGATCATTGGCTAACAATAACATTGCCGCCACCGCACTGAGCACATAAAAACAACCAATAAATGCCTCGAGTTCACCGACTAAGTGTTTTGCCATCCAAGCGATAACTCCAGCACCGGCTAATGCAAACAACGCTGGCATCCAAACATGAGCAAACGGTAACGCTTCTACTCGATGATCTATGTGCGATACGATTGCCCCCAATGCAGCGACCTGAGCGATAGCCAAATCAATGAAGATAATGCCACGCTTAAGCACTTGTTGACCTAACAACACATGAGTTGATAACACTAATAGCCCTGCCACTAACGCAGGCAACAAAATAGACAGTAGCTCGACATCAAACATAGTGTTATTTCACTCCATTTAATAACGTCAGCAAACTATCATATAGACTGATTAAGTCTTTGCTTTCATCGTTACCACCTACCGACATCGGTAACACCAATACCGGCAGATTTGCGCGTTCACCTAACCATTTAGCTCCGCGTTCATCTTGATATGAAGCGACGATTACCGCCATTACATCGCCTTTTTCAGCACGAGTAAGTAATGAGGCTAAATGGCTGCTGGTGGGTGCTAAGCCGGGTTTAGGCTCAAGATCTGCCACTTGCTCTATTCCAGTCCAATTAAATAAATAACGGAAGCTCGAATGATAAGCGATGACCTTTTTACCGGCTAAGTTTTTAGCTTGCTCTTGCCACTGCGGTATTTTAGCCTGCCAACGTTGACTAAAGTCGCTCAATGACTGGGCATAACGACTGGCATTTTCTGGATCAACTTCAGTAAGCTTAGCGCTCAAGGCCTGCGCAACGGTCAACATCCGCAAGGGATCTAAATGCAAATGAGGATTTCCCTTTGCATGCACATCACCCATTGAACGATCTACTTGAGTTAACTTATCCAAGGTATCAATTTGGTCTGCTGCAAAAAACAAGCCTTTATCTGTTGAGTTAACCTGAGGATTAGCAGACTTCATTTGTAACATTGGCAACCAACCAATTTCTAAATCGGCCCCAGCACACACAACTAAATCAGCTTGGCGCATTTTAGCAATCAAGCTTGGTCTTGCTTGTACTTGATGTGGATCTTGCATCGCTGTGGTGGCCGAATACACCCTCGCATCGGGCGCTAAAGTTTGCGCTAATGCGGCATATTCAGGTTCACATGCAAACACGTTCAGTTCCGCTTTAGCTGTCGCGGTCAACAGCAGCGACATTGAAGCCACTGCTAAAAGCAATTTAGAATTGATGCGCACCGTGAGCTCCTAATGACATGACATATTGTAAAGTAAAGATATTATCATCTTCGAAACCATCGAAATTAGTTCCAGTCTGATGAGTGTATTGCAAACGCACGGTCGAAAAATGACTGCTATGCCAAGCAAGACTGACTTCAGACTCTTTTAATTTCTGTGGGTCGAGGTGGTCTTCATGGATTTCATTAGTATCAATTTGACCGTAACGAATCCCAGCAGACCAACTTGGTGAAAATTGATACACACTACTCACGTACCAACCTTGATGATAGTCATCAGTACTAACGTCCTCATGATCTGCCTCAAGAATATGTCCAGGCTCCATACCAAAAATGTCAGTGACTCTAAAATATTCGCCACTCACGGTTAAGTTTTGATATTTATAATTCCCATTAGGTGCCCACTTATAAACAAAGTCTGCAATGTAGGTATTTTCACCCGTATAAGATGCACTGTGGCTGTGTTCAGTATGTCCTTCCTCATCAACCACTTCATCTTCATGCTCCTCTTCGGCATAAGCTTGACCATTCTGATTGCGCAAATAGCTCAATCCTAGTTGCCAAGAACTCTCGATACCAATGTCACCACCAATCTTGGTTAATGCGGTATACACGCCAACATCATCAAAATCACGCTCTCCGTGCTCATCTGTCGCACGTAAACTTTCACCTTTAAACGCTTCAACGCCCATGGTCCAGTAGAGATCTGTTGGGGCCACATAATTTAAACGAATACCATCATCAAAATAATGACCACCTAAAAATGCACGATAGGCCGCTGGACGTTCTGAAAATGCATCGGTATGTAAATGTTGATTATTTAAATAACCAATATCCGATAAAAATCGACCCGCACGAACCGATAAACCGTAAGGCATCGCTAACGTTTGGATAAAGGCTTCTTCTAAATTAAGCTCTGTTTCACCGTCATGAGACTCAACAACTGCGGTCACTTTACCGTAAAACATTTCATCAATATTGGCACTTAATGCCAACTCAGTTTCGCCTAAACCAAAACCTTCAGCACGCTCAGCTAATGGCCGGTCGCCCGTTTGGTAATAACCATCGAGCACCGCACTAATACTAGGATTAGTTAAACTAGAATCTTCTGCCATTGCAGAATACGAACTCACAGCACAAGCCAGTGCCAATAACGAAACACGTGTGTTTAACGCAGACATAATATCTCCAAAATACAACAAGTAGCCGCCTATCTGGGTTTAGAGTAAACCGACAGATAACGGAAAATAAATCATTACAATGTTGGACTAACGAGATACAGGTGGGGCACGACTTTGATAGTAGGCTTGGAATACGCTAAGTAAAAAAGGCAGCGTATAGTGTTGGCGTTCGAACGTTTGCTTAGAAACAGCAAAAACTAAATTGGAAGAGTGAAGCGTTTTATTAAGCTGATGCTGATGGAAACACAAGGTACAATGATTTTGTACGCCGTCATCAAGATGTTTAACTGAGTGTGCAGACGCAGCAACAGACAACACAATCAAAATGGCACTGAGCCAGATTGCGATAGTTTGTCTTATTTTGATGCGGGAACTCACCAGCACAACTCCATCAGGTTAATAAAAGTGAGCGTTAGTGTAAAAGACCGTAGCTGAAAAGCAACCCTTAGATTGTGACAATTCATGACAACCCATTCACAACGACGCTCATTAGCAACTAATATTAACCACTACCAATAACAACTAATAGGTGACTAAGTCGTTATTTTTAAGATAGCCTTAAGCTATGACCCATACCATAACGAATGTGTAAAACATCATCATTACAGGACAAACACCATGGCACAATTTATTAAAGAAAACATTGGCATCATTTTAGTCATGATCATTGTTGGGGTTGTCGTGTTAGGCGGGATTTACTATGTTGAAGCATCACTAGAAAGCCAAGTTATTGAAGTTAATTAACAAGCTTATTTCGCACTAGTCTCTGCACTAGGATCATTTTCAGGTGCTTCAATCAGCTGTAAATGGTCCATAATATGCGACAAACCAACCATAATAACGGCCAAAATAATCAATGGAGTAGTGATAACGGTTACACCCTCAACAAAATAACCTACTGCAGCAGCAACAACCCCACCATAGAAACCTACTATTTTAACAACTGACAAATATTTATTATGCCCAAGCCATGCAGCACAATGAGGGCATTGAACTTCTACGGACAAACCTTTCCCGCGACTGTCTTTCACCTTCGCAATTGAAAAAGATTTATAGCAATGAGCACATTGCAGCGACATGATAATTTCCTCAGTTCAATAATGGCGGCAGTGTAACAAATTAACCAACCAATTACTGTACTTGGCTCCTATAGGATTTTTCCACTATCATAGCCGCAACTCAGAGCCAAAGGACCACTTTCCATGCTACGGATTTTACTTACGTTATTATTATTCACCTCGGCAGTGTTTATGACGCCATCTCTTCGTGCAGAACAAGATGCAGTGGTACCGATTGTTGCCACTAGCCAGCTAACCGATACCCAGACTCAAATAAGTCGCTTACAACAAACGATCGAGCAAGATACCAAGTTACTATTTAAAGCAAAAGGTGAACTACGTGCATTTACTGAATATCGCATTAAAAACAAATCGTCTGAATTACGCGACATAATTGGTCAACTCATTGCAACACCCGACGCTGACCAGCAATATCTAGTCACTTTAGTGCAAAGCCAAATGGCCTTTTTAGAGAATGTCAGTGCATACTTAAACGACCACATTATGACCATGCGTCTTGGATTAAGCCAAGATGATGACAATAAGAGCATCTTAGCCATTTCACAACGCGAATTTGAACGCGACCATTATCTCAAGGCACAATTAACCACTCTGCAGTGGGCAGAAACACTGAATATAGATGTGAGTGTCCAAAAGCAAAAATTGACCGAGTTTATGCTCAATAGAGCCGATCAGTTCGATAGTTTAGTGCATTACACTCAAGATGAATTACAAAAAGCCGTTGCAGAAGCCGCTGATGCAGGTGCAGATATCACCAGCGAACAAAAAGCTGATGTGGTGGCACTAAAAGAACGCTTGGAGCAAAGCAGCTCTAGCTTAGCGGTTTCAGCGGGAATACTCGAAACATTAGGCCAGAACGTGGCACCATTTAAACAAACATTGTTTAGTGTTTCTGGTGATATCACCCAAGATGTATTGAATTTTAGCGTCGCGTCTAACCTGCTACAGGGTTGGGGTAAAGTCATTAAAGATCAGACGATTAATAATGGGCCCAGTTTAACCTTTAAGATTTTAGTGTTTCTATTCATATTATTTGCCGCAAGTTTAGTCGCCAAAATTGTCACTCAAATTATCTCTAAAACGGTACGAGCATCAAAATTACAATTTAGCCAATTACTGCAAGACTTCTTTATATCTTTGTCCAGTAAACTAGTGTTTGCCCTAGGATTATTGATAGCCTTATCACAGCTCGGATTTGAGCTTGGGCCGTTACTCGCAGGTTTTGGTATTGCGGGAGTCATTATTGGTTTTGCACTGCAAGATACCCTGTCTAACTTCGCCTCTGGCATGATGATCTTAATCTACCGCCCATTTGATGTCGGCGACTTAATCAATGCCGCTAATGTTACCGGTCGCGTCAGCCACATGAGCCTAGTATCAACAACAATCAAAACGCTAGATAACCAACGTCTTATTGTTCCAAACAATAAAATCTGGGGCGATACCATTAACAACATCACCGCAGAGCATCAGCGTCGGGTAGACATGACCTTTGGCATTAGCTACAGCGACAATGTTGAACATGCAGAAACCATATTAAAAAGTATTGTAGAACAACATCCTAAGGTGCAAGCGCATCCAGAACCGATAGTCAAACTCCACACATTGGGCGAATCGTCAGTCGACTTTATTGTAAGGCCTTGGGTTAAACCCGATGATTACTGGGAAGTATACTGGGACATTACTCGCGCAGTGAAAATACGCTTTGATGCGGAAGGCATTAGTATTCCGTTCCCGCAACGCGATGTACACATATATCAAAAGTAAGCTTTGCAGTTAGCAATAAAAAGGCTCAAGTCATCGACTTGAGCCTTTTTATTAATAGATAAAGTTAGCTAACCAAAGGGCTTATAAATAAGTGATGCTGCCCTGTAAATGCGGTCGGCGGCCTTTAACATCACGCATTTCAAAACGTTTACCATTTTCAATACTTTCAAACGCAAACGTCACTTCAGACGGCATAAATACTGGCAGTTTAAATTCAACATCAACTTGAAATGGTCGATCGCCAACAAACGTCATTAACTGAGACATCACCCGCGCTTTAGACCACATTCCATGCGCTAACACTCGCTCAAAACCAAAGCGTTTTGACAACAATGGATGTAAATGGATCAAGTTATAATCGCCAGAAGCTTTAGCATAGCGACGGCCTAAATCATCGGTTAAGCGCCATTGTTGAACGTTTTCCCATACCATACCTGATGCTTTAGGTGGACGAGCACGACGACCTGCAGACTCTATACGATATAAGTAAGTTGATAGCGCTTGCCAAACTAACTCTTCACCGACAAACACTTTAGACACCAAATCAAACTCAAGCCCAGCATCGGTCGTGCGACTTGTGGCTAACTCACACTGTACGATTAAGGTTTCATCTGCTCGCACTGGGCGTAATACACTAATACTATTTTTTAAATGGAGCATGCCAAGTAACGGAAATGTCACCGCTTTATGCGTAAAAATCATCGCATGTAAACGAAACGCCCAAACATACAAATACGTTGGCGGTAAAGTCATACCGTCATATTCAAAACTGCACACAGCAGCATATTGGCTAATTTTATCTTGCGACAACACCACATTCGACGCTTGTACATAAATATTCGGAAGCGGTTGTTGGTTCCATCCCGGTTTACGTCCAAACAGGATTTTGCGATACAAAGACAAAAGCGAAGGCATCGCTTTTAATTCGATAGCGTAGTCGTGACTCAAAATGTTGTACCCTAGGTAGGCAGCAAAAAGCATGTGCTGCAAAACGGTTAATAGATGATTATACCTTAGACTCCTGCCGTTGCTAAACCGCTAATTACTTTTTGCGTTTAAAACAGTATGTCGCGACAACATATATTGATGCCATCAACTCACAAACTCTCGACACAATGGTTGTGACTACTCGCTTACTACAACTAATTTACCTTTACCTTTTTCAATCCAAAATGAGATAATTATCCTACTTAACTGACCTAACGCAGCCGATACAGTGCAAGACAAAAACTTTGATAAACTCAGCAAAAAATTTGCCCAAAATATTTACGGTACCACTAAAGGTGAAATCCGTGCTGCAGTATTATGGCGCGACTTAGTTCCGGCTTTAGCCAGCCTTGGCAAACCAAGATTACGTATTTTAGATGCCGGTGGCGGTTTTGGTTATTTGAGTCAAAAACTGGCAGCTTTAGGCCATGATGTCGTGCTATGTGATATTTCTGAGCAAATGCTTGCCCTAGCACAGCAACAGATTGAAGCGGCAAATACTGCATTATCGATACAGTTAATCCACAGCCCAATACAAGCATTAACCGTTGAAGAGTATGGTCAATTTGATGTCATTCTCTGCCATGCGGTAGCAGAATGGTTAATTGATGCCCGCAGCACCTTGCAAGGTTTACTGGCATTATTAAAGCCTAATGGTTTATTTTCTCTGATGTTTTTTAATAAAGAAGCTTTACGGTTTCATAGCTTAATATCAGGTAATTTTGACTATGTTAACCGTGATTTCAACGTCAAAAAGAAGGTCGGATTAACCCCGACCCACCCGCTGTATATTGAAGATGTCCGCACTTGGTTTAGCCAATGGCAACTGTCGATGGTGAGTCAATCGGGCGTAAGAGTTATCAATGATTACTTGAAACACAATCTGCCACCTGGCTTTGATAAACATCAACTGATTGAGATGGAGTTGGCTTATTCTCAACAAGAACCTTATTTATCGCTTGGGCGCTACATTCACTTTGTAGGCCAATCGACTTCACAATAAACTCAGGCTTTAGTATCTTATTTTCAACAACTTATTTTCAATAACTTACTTTCAATAACTTACTTTCAATAACTTACCTTTCGAATAGCTGGCACCACATCGACATTAACACTGTAAAAAGCTACAGCGAGTAATCGTTGCTCCTTGCTGTTTCAGTAGGTCAGGAATAGCTTGCTGTCCGACAATATGGCCAGCGCCCACCACAATAAATAATTGTTTGTGGGTTTTACTTTGCAACAACTGGATGATTTTTTGCGTCATCGTGTGATTACGTTGCCACAACAGTTTTTCGAGTAATTCATCAGCATCGCCCGCTTGCGATTCCATAATTTTTGCTAGAGCATTACTATCGCCTTGGCGCCAAGCGTAGATTAAATCAAGCATTTCAGCATCGCTAGCGTTAATCGAATCATCCAGCATTTGCAGCTGAGTCGCAGTTGAAAATGATGAAATTAATTCGAATTGAAACTGAATGCTTTCCAGCTCAACCAAAGCTTTACCACTGCGATTTGCCATAAAATAAGCGTCGACACCCTGTTCTGCGCTGTAACCTAATTGCCCAAAACGCCCCATGCTAATTTGCGCTGACTGCAACCAAGGTGCATACGGAGCCAGTGCTTGGCATAAGGTTTGATGACTTTGACAATACTCTTGCCGAGTCGCATTAACGTCTGCGGCAATATCTGCCGACAAACCACCATATTGTTGCAATAACGCCCCAGTATCGCCTTGGCTAATATCAGCTTCAACGACCAACGCATCCGATTGTTTAAATGCTGATTCAATATGTTGTGCTAATGGGTAAAAGTCTTGCCGACCAATATGAATGGAGCCCAATAAATACGCTTGCTGTTGCAGATACTCTATTTTATAGAATACCGGTGAATCCAACGCAGCTGCCGATGTCGATGTAAAACACAGCAGTAATGCAACTAAACCGTAGCAATTTCGTTGTAAGCGACCATAAATCAAATTGATATTGAAAATAAGCCGACTTTCTCTTGTTGCCTGCATACCAGCTCCTTATAATTAACGTTATTCTTTGCACATGCACTATGAGGCAATTATGCCGTACACCAATGTTTTTCTACAAATAAAAGAAAACCTGCAAGTCGCCTATAGACAAGCCATTGATTCAGATGCTCGCCTCGATGAGTTACGTAAAGAAGGCCACGGTAAGTTTGTGGCGATTTTTACGGAAGATCAAGGTTTTACAACTAGTAGTAATCGTTTCTTACCTTATGTACAAGAAATGGTTGCAGAATTTGATGCGATGCAGAACAGCACTCATGTTGCACCAGAGACACTTGAAGCCTTTGTCAAAAAGCTTGCGGCCTTACTACAAACACTACAAGTATTTAAACTCGCCAAGTAATCGCTATGCTCGCAGGGTCTGTTGATCTTTCTAAGTTGTTTTTGCAGCGAATTGTTAGTCATTTATATAAGGCAGAGGCTTTGTAGTGTAGTTATGCTACACAAAGAGCCGATAACGCAGTAGAAATGACTAACAAAGATCAACAGACACTAATACTTTCTTATTAGGAGCTTTCCATCATATGACATAATCTTGTCATATTTTCGCAATAGACTTGTCTCTCATTGGTAACAATACCGAACGCGATGCCGTTAGGTAATTAATGGAATGAGACCTACAGATGACGGCTTTACAGCTCGTAAGTGAACTTGACAACATCATCGAACAGCAATCTATCGACGCTGTATTTCAGCCGATTTTCAATGTTTCAACAAATCAATTACACGGTTATGAAGCGCTCAGTCGTGGCCCTAAAAGTAGCCCGTTACACACCCCTTTCGCCTTATTTACTACCGCCGAAAAACAAAACTTATTAAGCGAACTTGAAACTTTATGTCGCAGTATTTCAATTAATGCATTTCACTCGCGCCAGCTTAATGGCAAGCTATTTATTAATATTTCACCAAAAGCATTACTCGATCCCAATCATCCAAAAGGCATGACATTACAGCTTATTAAACAATTGGGGATCAACCCGGCGGATGTGGTTATTGAATTGTCCGAACAATATCCTGCCGACGATATCGACTTGCTAAAATCCTGTTTAAACCATTATCGCAATCAAGGGTTTTTAACCGCTATTGATGATTTAGGCGCCGGTTATTCTGGATTACGCTTGTGGTCTGAATTAGCACCAGACTATGTCAAAATTGACCGCCATTTTATTCATCAAATAGATACCACTGCGGTAAAACAAGAGTTTGTCCGCTCTATTGTCGATTTATGCCAGAACTTAACCTGTAAAGTGATCGCAGAAGGCATTGAAACCAATGAGGAGCTCACCACCCTAAAACAATTAGGGGTAACCTATTGCCAAGGCTACTTTCTCGGACGACCAGCGCTCCATCCAAACCAGCAATTTAGCAGTGAACTGAGCACTCCCATGGCTCAACCTAATTCTCGTTATTGTGAAACAGCTGAAAGTTTATGCACTAACGCCATAAAAGCATCTCCCAGCACACAACTAAAAAAAATCAGTCAAACTTTTTCTGAACAACCAGCATTACAAGCCATTGTGGTAACCGAAAATAACAAGCCATTAGGTATCGTCAATCGCAGCACATTACTCGAGCTATTCAGCACACCTTATGGCCGTGCATTACACGAAAACCGGCCTGCGAAAATGGCAATGGACACCAAGGTATTACACATTGATGCCAACGAACCGCTTACCCATGTCAGCAAATTACTCACCTCTGACTCAGTCAACACGGTAGCGCAACAGTTCATTATTTTGCGTAATCAGCAGTTGATTGGCATTGGCCATACTAAAGATTTATTACAACGTATTACTGAACATAGAATAAAAATGGCGCGACACGCAAACCCTCTCACCAATTTGCCGGGGAACGTGCCAATACAAGAAGAGCTAAAACGCTTAAGGCTACAAAAAAAATCTTACTATCTTGCCTATTTAGATTTAAGTCACTTTAAGCCCTACAACGATATTTATGGTTTTTGGCGTGGGGATGAAGTCATTCAGTTAGTCGCAAACTTGTTGCTGCCTTATCAAAATGAACATTGTTTTGTTGGCCATATTGGGGGGGACGATTTTGTTATGATAAGCATGCAAGACGACACGCTAGCCAACTGCCAAACAATTATTGAACGGTTTGAGCAACAGAAAATGAGTTTTTATAATGGCGATCACTGGCAAGCACAATCAATGCAAGCCCAAGACAGACAAGGGCTGCAATTCCAATACCCTTTGGTTTCATTATCCATTGGGGTTTTACCACCATTGGTGACCCAACAAGCAACAGAGTATCAAATATCAACGTTAAGCGCCCAAGCCAAAAAGCAGGCAAAAATCGCTTCAAATGGATTTTACCTGCATGAAAAACAATCAACAAGGCTTAACTTATAATTTGGGAGCTACCGTTTTTTGTAACCAATCATCAAATAAGTTGGTTTCATATTGAAACGGTCTGTTATTGAAATTACGCGTATTGTTCATAAAACTCATGTCGATAATTTTTTCATCTCCAGCAATAATGACTTTGTCACCTTCATTTACACTGTAGCTAAACGTCGCTCTGGGTGGATATAAATCTTTTACAATACGTAAATCACCTGGCGTAGCCCCAAATGTTGGTCGCATGTCTCCAGCTAAATCAAAGTTAGTCACTTGCATTTGCAAAGTCTGCCCTGGCTTAAGGATTTTTTCAGCCTGTTTATTGATGTTTTTGGTTAAGGTTTCAAATAAACGGTTTTCAAAGCGCGACTGAAGTTCATTTGAGGTTTTAATATCACGAAAATCTTTTGGATTTTGCCACTCAATTTTAACCAGCCCCACTTCGGTAACAGGGTTCGCTTCTGGCGCATCTTCGGCCATGGCAACTTGGCATACCAATACCGGAGCAAGTAGTAAATATTTTACGTTCATAATAGACCTCCAAAGGGGTTAAGACGCTTACAACACAACCGCTTCATACTGTAAGTTACACAATCAATCCAGCACGTCATGTTTAACGTTTGTCTAAACTGTTGTGGTCATATTGCAATGCGGATAATCGTCATTAAATTGAATGTTAGCCATCTAGCCAGCATCATATGTAATAACTATAGACCTGTTAAGCTGAACCAACGCTTAACAGTTTCATCCCACTAAAAAGGAAATCGTGCGCTCAATAAAGGATAGGTTTGACGCATCACTTTTGGCTTGGTGCTGAATTTTTTACCCACTGGTGTATTCTGGCCTGAGGGCATAAACGGCAACTCATCCCCATTACGGTCTTCGTAAATTTTACCTGCAATTAAATCGTAGTCTTCAACAAACGGGTAAGCATAATCATCCACTAACGGCCATTGTGCTAACTCACCCAAGCAGTCAGGATTAGCAATAACCTTGTCATACCATTGCTGACCTAACGACAGTAAAAAACATCTAAACTCAGCAAAGGCATAGTCAGAATCGCAACCAGTAATGATGTATGCAGCGCCCCAAACTGACCATAAATAACTACGGCGTAATTGCTGGCCTAACATTTTATCAAATGTCTTTAGCGCTTCATCATCCAAGAGTTGCAATTGTTCGCGTAAACGCAATTCAAGATCAGCAGAAGACTGCTCTGGTTGATCTCGTGTTACCAGCGCCCAAAAATGTGTTTCTGTCATCAAAATGTATCCATCGCTCTATTTTGTGAGATATTCTACCTCAAATTTTCCAGCTAGATGATCAATATGAACCAAAACACAGCCCCCCGAATGCCAATTAGAGTCATGCTTCTTATCTCACTGTATGTTGTACTCACTATTATTGCTATTTGGCGCGCAACAACATATCAAGCATATGATTTATTAACACTGGGAGTGATACCGGTATTCATTGGTTTAATCAAACGTGCAGCATGGACAAAAGTACTGCTGATCAGCTACGTAGGCTTACAAACTCTCGGACTTACAGCTATCACCACAACAGCAATCATTGCCTATCAAATCACCCCTGATGACGTAAAACTTGTGTTTCAAGGTTATGACATACCACTGATCCCACTGTGGTTGTTACTGTTGAGCGTGGTGGTATTTCAATGGTGGGTAGGACTGTCTAACGTGACGAGAGACTATCTCGTTAAAAAGTAAGCATAAGACACTATTACTCTGGTTTGACTGCCATCCTTAGGGCATTTTTAGTGTACAATTTGCTCATGCGCGCAACATTAAAACAACAAAATAATAATAAATATATCTGTGGAACGTGAATTATGACTAGTTTATCCCCAAGTGAATTATCCATCCTATTACTTGAGCCGTCAGAGACTCAACGTAAAATTATCATTACGCGTCTTCAGCAAGAAGGGGTGAGCAGCATTCAAACTGCCGCAACGATTGCGGAAGCCAAAACGATTATTCAACGCCATAAACCCGACTTAATCGCCAGTGCACTGCATTTTGTCGATGGTGAAGCCACAGAGCTACTGCAATACATCAAAAGCACTCCAGCGTTAAATGATATTCAATTTATGCTGGTGTCCAGTGAGTGTCGCCGTGAACAGCTCGAAATCTTTAGGCAATCAGGTGTTGTCGCCATTTTGCCTAAGCCATTTAATGCTGAGCACTTAGCGACGGCACTTAATTCGACCATTGATTTACTCAGCCACGACGAGTTGGATTTAAGCCACTTTGACGTGCATAACATCAGGGTATTAGTCGTTGATGATAGCCGAATGGCGCGTAATGTGATTAAACGCACTATTGGTAACTTAGGGATGCAACTGATTACTGAAGCGGTTGACGGTGAGCAGGCTATCAACCTAATGAAAGAAAACATGTATGACTTAGTGATAACAGACTACAACATGCCTTCGGTGGATGGTCTTGCATTAACGCAATATATCCGTAATCACAGTCAACAATCACATATCCCCATTCTAATGGTATCGTCAGAAGCCAATGACACCCACCTAAGTAATGTATTTAGTGCTGGAGTTAACGCCTTATGTGATAAGCCTTTCGAACCACAGTTAGTAAAGAAAATTCTTTACCAACTGCTAGAAGAATAACCACAGAGCCAAAAAAGACATTATTTGTACTGATTTTGCTCTAAAACCATTACAGATACTGAATTTATGGGATAAAGTGCTTTTAAACCAGCATGGCTTGTGGCATGTTATTCATGTTTTAAAAAACACTTCTATGGAAAGCAGAGAATATCAATATGAACAAAAGTGAATTAATTGCAAAAATCGCTGAGAATGCGGAACTAACTAAAGCTGAAGCTGGCCGCGCACTAAAATCTTTCGAAGAAGCGGTAACTGAAGCCATGAAAAATGGTGATAAAATTTCTATTGTTGGTTTTGGTTCTTTTGAAACCACTCAACGTGCTGCTCGTACAGGCCGTAACCCACAAACTGGCAAAGAAATTCAAATCGCTGCAGCTACTGTGCCTAAGTTTAAAGCTGGTAAAACACTAAAAGATAGCGTTAATTAATTATTACGCTCAGTCTTTTTTTGATAGAAACCTCCTCTGTGGAGGTTTTTTATTGGTTATTTTTCAGCTTTGCTTATTCTGTAATCCAGATGCCTGAGTTACATGAACAATATAGATCACTTCAGAATCCCTTCTTTCGCACAGCAAAACGCTAAACGACTCAATATAAGCAAATACCTAAGCCCAAAGTATCATTGCACAATAAAAGTGCATTAGTGCATCATTTAGCGGCAACAAAGATGCAACAAAATGATCCAGTATTATATAACCCACTAATTTAAATAATAAAAAAATATTGGCATGCGATTCGCTAATTGATCTTCAGACAAACCAACATTGAGCTCATTTAATGACACATAAATGCCTCAGTGATAATAAAACTTTAAGGGATGAAGATGAAAAAATCACTATATCAAGCTATTGCATTATCAACAGGCTTATTACTAAGCGGCTCTGCCCTTGCTGAAGTCACTGGCAATATTGGCGCAACATCGAACTACTTATGGCGTGGCACCACGCAAACCAATAATGAAGCGGCCGTTCAAGGCGGCATTGACTATGCTCATGACTCTGGATTTTATGCTGGTACTTGGGTATCGAATGTCGATTTTGGTGATGAAACCAGCTACGAATTAGATCTTTATGGTGGTTATGGCGGTAACTTTACTGAAGACCTAACTTACGACATCAGCTACCTTTATTATGCTTACCCAGATGCTGGTGGCAGTATTGATTTTGGTGAAGTAGCCTTAGTACTTGGATGGAAATGGTTAGATGTGGGTTATTCTCAAGTGATCAACGCTGATTCTGATGTGTCAGGTGCAAGTGACGAAACAGATTGGAACTATATCCAAGCCAATGCCAGTTTCCCGTTAACAGAAAAGCTCAGCATTGCGTTCCACTACGGTTACTCACAAGGCGATGTCGTTGAAGATTTATTCGGCGACACATATGCAGACTACAATGTCACATTAAGCGCTGAAACAGACCTAGGAACTGTCTCATTTATGGCCTCTGACACGGACTTACCGGACAATGATGCTAAAGTCGTTTTAGGCTACTCATATGGCTTTAGCCTATAACGAGTCAACCTATCGCATATGCGCTTTGCAGTATTGTTCATATCGACGCCACCTAGTTAAAGGTGGCGTTTTTTTATCTGTATTGAAAGCGGAGCATTATCTACGATCAGCACATCAGCACATCAGCACATCAGCACATCAGCACATCAGCACATCCAGAATAGTTGATCACAAGCATACTCTTCGCACAAGCTAGTTTGTTTTACTAGCAAGAAAAACATTTACTGCTAAGCTCAAAGAGAAAGGTAAAAATAGCTGTCCAACTGAGGAAAAATATTTTACTTCCCTATTTAGGTTTTTTTAGTTAGAAAATGCTCATTGAATTAATACCACGCTTTTATTCAACATGAGGGTTTTGTTATGGCTAATCTTAGTGAAAGAGTGCCTGATGACACAGAAATGGACGCGATGACAACGCCTAGAAACGTTAAATCCGCAGAAACATTACAACATAAACGCCAAGTAAAACGCAGGTTAGAAGATTTCCTCGAACAAGCACAATTACGTAAAGCGATTGGTGACGACGACTTTTTCTAAAAAATAGGGATAAACGCTAATGTCGTTTATCCCTGTCTATTTTAAGCGAGCGAACTTAAACACTATTAAGCGCTAATTAATCGCCTATATCACTCTTAGTTTGTACGCGCCTAGTGTGCTTACCGGCTTGTGTTTGTGTGAGTAGCAGCTCAGCTTTGGCACCTAAGTACACATATATCCCTAACCCAACCAATAGCCCAACGACCGCCAACATCATCAGAATGGCTGGTTCAATATATTGCTTTTCTCCCAGCGACGCTTTAAACATGGTCAGCAAAGCTTCAATTGAAATCGCGATCAAAATGGTCGAAATAAACCGCGTAATCGTTCTTCGGGTCGAACTGTGGCGGAAGATATCTTTATGCATAAGCACTTCTTCTTCCAAAATGGTTTTACCCAAATCAAAAATAGCTAAAGCCAATGTAAGAAAAATGATAATACCAAAGGGCTGTAGCGGATCATGGGTCGCAGATATTTGGCTAAATAAGGTATAAATATCGCGGATCACGGTCCACATAAGTACACTCACCAACACAAACAGACACAGTACAATCGCAGCATAAATGCTTTTAAAAAACGGTGACATTTTACGCCGAGCACTGTCGCCCATCATAAACTCGATCAATCGTGTTAGGTTGACATCAATAACCACAATAACCACTTGCCCAGAGGCCGATTTAATCATTTGTGATGCCGACAAACACAGCCCACCACCGGAGTTAGATAAATAAGGTCGAGTGATATGAACGGTGTCGATGGCAGTCAATTGAGTAAAATAAGGTCGCTGACTTCGGTCAGCATGATGACCGCAAGCCATTAGCTTAACTTGCTGATTAATGACACTGATATTAGGGCAAATCTGCATCCCTTGCTGATCAAGTAAATAAATGAGTTCCACAAAGGGATAACTAATCGCCATATCTTCAAAAATTTTAGCTGAAATAGGCTGTTCGAATAGATTAATGTCTCCCACACCGATCAAAATCGATTCTAATAATTCGTGTACCAAGTGTTCATATTCATGGTAACGCTCAATCACACTTAAATAGCTCATCGCTGCCATAGGTTTTCCTTTTAATCAAGACTACTTTAGCTAAAGCAGTTTTAATGCCAAATAAATAATCTATAATTTTTATAGACTTAAATAATATGACTAAAGGGGGTTGCGATATAAACTGATTTGTCGCACCAAAACAGTGCTACATTTGAGGTATTTTTTCATTGCCGTTTTGCGATCAACATCTGCTAATATAAGTGCTAATACTGCTTACAACATTCTCAAGATTAGGAAAAGACAATGTCTGACTCTTTATTGCGTTATCAACAAGATATTCGTCGTTTTTCTGATGAATTAATTCGCATCCAAGCACCGATTAAAATTTTGGATTCGATAAAATGGCCAAGACAAGTTGAAGATGACTTTTTAGCCAAACAAAGCAAAGAATTACCCAACGTCAGTAATGATTTCTATCAATCGATTCCTTTATCATTTAACGCAGATCAGACTCAGACCGACCTACAAGGGTTAAAAAGTGCCGTTGAGCGAGGTTTAGGCAAACGCGATAAGCTAGGTAAAATTTTACTGGCTAACATTGACCAATATCGAATAGTAATAGACATGCTGCATAACCGCGGCAAGCCAATGTTTGGTAAACTCAGCCAAGAGCTATACGGCAGTGCGAGCGACAAATTACATGGCGATCGTCATACGGTACGCCAACTGGGCGATCGCTTAAGCCATATATTTTCGCTGCCAGCAGCGCGTCACATGAGTAGCCGTCATCCTAAAATTGTGACCGCCCCTGAAGCGGTAACTATTCTTAGCGAACGCTTAGTGAAGTATTTTCATAACGATGAAATTCACGTTAAATTGAGCGATGGTATTGTCTCTGATGCGGCAGTAGGTGGCGATACCGTTAAGCTCAATACCCGCGCCATGTTCAGCGAATCGGATCTCAATGTATATGAAGTGCACGAAGGCTGGGTGCATGTGGGCACCACACTTAATGGTCGGGCGCAACCACATGCAACTTGGCTCAGTGTTGGTTCACCACGAGTGACAGCGTCGCAGGAAGGCTTAGCAGTGTTGATGGAAATGCTGACATTAAGCTCAAATCCAGGCCGTGCTCGTCGAATTAGCGATCGAGTATCTGCTGTCGACATGGCAGAACAAGGTGCCGACTTTATTGAAGTCTATCGATACTTTAGAAACCTCAACCTGAGTTCAAAAGACAGTTATCGTGTTACTCAACGGGTGTTTCGTGGTGGCATGGTTGGTGGTGGCAGCTTTTTCACTAAAGATATCTCCTACGTACGCGGTTATGTTGAAAACATTAACTTTATTCGTAGCGCCATCAGCACAGGTTTACCAGAACTAATCCCAATGCTGTTTTTGGGTAAATTAGCCATCGAAGACATTCCTGTTCTGTATCAAGCTTACCAAGAAGGCATTATTGCCCACCCTAAATATTTACCCCCGATGTTTGAAGACATTAGCGGTCTGTATGCTTGGTTTGGTTTTGCGTCTGGTATCGGCAATATCGACTTAAAAGGGGTGCAACGTCATTTTGCACGCCAATTCAAAAATGTTGTCCCGACTTCTGCTGTCGACTTATTTGAAGATTCAGAATTTGATAACAACTTCGAATAAAGAGCAAACAAAGGAAACTCGCTAAGTGTGGCATAGGTCACACTTAGCTGGCTTTACAAGTGCAATCATCAAATAAGCTAATGCATTGTTACACGACAAGTTTGCTATAGTGTAATGACCACGATGGTTGAGACTTACTATGAAACACATTCTATTTTCAGCGTTATTTTCAACGTTATTATCCAGCTTGATATTAATAAGTGGCTGCACCCCAGCCACCCCTTCACAAGCATTAGGTACCTTAGAGCGCGATCGAGTCATTCTTCGTTCAACCGCCGCAGAAATCATTACTGCACAACCCATTAAAAAAGGCATGCAAGTCAACGCCGGTGATTTATTAGTCCAATTTGATACCCAAAAACAAGCCGCGCGCTTAGCGGTAATGCAAGCCGAAGTGGTCAAAGCCCAAGCCTACTTACTAAAACTCACCAATGGCGAGCGCCCTGAAGATATCGCCAGTGCCAATTCGGCATTAAAAAGTGCTAACGCCGCCAAAATCGAAGCACAAAAGTCTTATCAACGCAGCGCGAGTTTATTAGCAAAAAATCTAGTCAGTGAAGCAGAACGCGATCGTGCTTTAGCGCTTCGCGATCAAGCCAATGCAGAATATGACGCCGCCAACGACCGGCTAACCATATTAATCAAAGGTGTTCGCCAAGAAGATATTTTTCAAGCCCAAGCGGCACTCGATGCTGCCAATGCCAACCTACGTTACGAGCAGCAGGTTTACAGCGATTTAAGCATTCGTGCAACTCGCAGCGGTAAGCTAGATAACTTACCTTACAATGTAGGCGAACGCGTCCAACTGAGTGCAATCGTTGCAGTTATTCAAGCTGATGCAGCGCCCTACGCCAGAGTGTATATACCTGAACCCTATGCTGCCAAACTTCACATTGGCCAAACGTTGTCGGTCAGTGTAGATGGTATCGACGGCACATTTAACGGCACACTGCGTTGGATAAGTACTGAACCAGCATTTACCCCCTACTACGCGCTGAATCAATCAGATCGGTCACGATTAGCTTTTCTAGCTGAAGTCAATTTAGACAGTTCGGCCAGCGAGCTACCTACGGGCATACCAGCCCAAGTTATATTGCCGACACAAAAATGACACCATCCGTAGACCCACAATGGGTAATTCAAGCTCATGGCCTCACCAAAAAATTTGGCGACTTTGCTGCGGTCGAGCAATTAGATTTATTGGTGCCGAAAGGCAACATTTATGGGTTTTTAGGCCCAAATGGCTGTGGTAAATCAACCACCATTAGAATGTTAACTGGTTTACTCACTCCCACCGAAGGCACCATCAATGTCATGGGGTTAGCCATCCCGGAGCAGGCTGAAGCATTACGCCATAACATTGGTTATATGACCCAAAAGTTTTCCCTCTACGATGACTTAACGGTTACAGAGAACCTGCAATTTATTGGCCGAATCTATGGTATCGACAGTAGCACCTGCAAAAAACGCATTGATCAACTGCAAAGCACTTACAAGCTAAGCCAGTATCAACATCAACTGGCTGGCACCCTCAGCGGTGGACAAAGACAACGATTGGCCCTTGCATGCGCCTGTTTAAATCAACCTAAGTTACTGTTTTTAGATGAACCCACCTCAGCCGTTGATCCACAAAACAGGCGTGACTTTTGGGAGCAACTGTTCGATTTATCTGAACAAGGCACCAGTATTTTAGTGACTACCCATTATATGGATGAGGCCGAACGCTGCCATAAAATTGCCATTATGGAAAAAGGCAGGATCAGAGCAGATGACACGCCAAAAGCATTAATGGATAACATCAATGCCCATGTGGTTGAAATCAACACCACTGATTTAAGGCTGTTAAAACAAGCATTAATCAGTCACGTTGAAGTGACCTCTGCGGCGCAGTTAGGCCATAGATTACGGGTCTTGGTCAGCAAACAAGTGGCAGATCCTATCTCTTGGCTACTGCATCAGTGCCAACAGCATAATCGCCCCGTTAACCTGCAAGATATTCACTTGGTTAGCGCTAATCTTGAAGACGTTTTTGTCAGTCATACTGGACAGCGTGTTCCAGCCTCCCATGAAGCAACATAAGGGCTAACAACATGCTGAACAGTATTCGCCATAGCTACATGCGCATTCACGCCATTACCGCTAAAGAAGTTAAGCAGCTTATGCGCGATCGAATTACCTTTGCTATGGTGATAATGATCCCGCTGATCCAGCTGTTGTTATTCGGCTATGCCATCAATACTGATGTACGGGCAATACCAGTCGCTATTGTTGATCAAAGTGACTCAGCAGCAGGGCGCTGGATAGTCGAGGCGGTAAAAGTCACCCAGGTAGTGGAAGTCACATCCTATCTCACCACAGCCGAGCAAGCTCAGGCTGCTATTCGCCGTGGCGACATTAAAGCGGCATTAATTTTACCACCTACCTTGAACGAAAAAATCGCTCGCAATGAACCGATTGGCCAATGGATAGTCGATGGTTCAGACACCATGATTGCTGGCGCGATAAAGCAACTACGAAACCTATCGCTCAACGATATTGTACCTGAGCAAACCAGCAGCCAATCTCGGTTTGAAGTTAGCTTGTTTTATAATCCGGAGCAGCGATCAGCGGTAAATATTGTTCCAGGTTTAATCGCCGTCATTCTGACCATGACTATGGTACTGTTTACTTCATCAGCCATCGTTCGTGAGCGTGAACGCGGTAATCTTGAATTATTAATCACCACTCCGATTAAACCAATAGAACTAATGATTGGAAAAATATTGCCCTACATCGTCATCGGCTTAGTGCAAATGACCATTATTTTGGGCTTGGGCAATATTATTTTTGCAGTGCCCATCAATGGCGCTATCAGTCATTTATTATTAGGCACTTTACTGTTTATTACCGCGAGTCTGACATTAGGGTTAATCATATCCACTATTGCAAAAACCCAGCTACAAGCCATGCAAATGACCATTTTTGTATTATTACCGACCATATTACTCTCTGGATTTATCACCCCATTAGAAGCCATGCCGACGGCAGCCAAATGGATTGCTGAAGCACTACCAGGGACCCATTTTATGCGGGTGATCCGAGCGATTGTGTTAAAAGGGGCGACGTTAGGTGAGTTAATTAGCGATGTGTTATGGCTGGTGGGTTTTACAGTCATTGGATTATGGATTGCAGCGATGCGATTCAGTAAACGATTAGATTAGCGCCTATTACATGACTCCAATAGGCGCTAGAAAAATGGGTCTAGTTATAAGCCACGGTCGATGACATATGCCTCGCCGTTACACTCTAAATAAACAGTACAAGACGGGTAATTAACTTTGCCACATTGCTTCAACACAATGGCATTACCGCCTCGTTGAGTCACTTGTAATTTGAGTGACTTAGTCATTGAAGACAAACTTGGAAGATCATCTAACTTTTCAGGATCCGATGAATTTTCACAATATGACGTGGTCACATCGCCAAGAAACTGTGCTTTGAACCTAGACATTTCTGCTGAGGTGTAGGTATCAACTCCAGCTATTGTGGCATTGCCTAGCGCAATTGTACCCGCATTGGTTCGCAGTGACAGGTTAGAGCAACCCGACACAAATACCATACTCAAGATAGCGGCAACAGAGGCAGTAAAAAAAACGTGCTTCATAAAAAATCCTTTTAAAAAAGCATGTTTATCAATGTACTGATAAACATGCTTAGCTATTATTATTGTTGAATTATATTGCTCGGTGCCATTATCCGGCGATTGCTGAATGATTTAGCCAAGCGATTCAGCCAAACAAATTATCCGAACAAATTATCCGAACAATGCACCTGCACTATTTACCCACACTATTTTACCCACACGATTTACTCACACTATGCTTTGGCTTTTAGTGCGCGTTGCTTGATAAAGTATTCACGGGTTAAGCCAAATACTACAGGGCTTAATAGCACTAACGCAATTAAGTTTGGAATCGCCATCATCGCATTCAATGTATCGGCTAATAACCAAATAAACTCTAGCGAACTTACTGCACCCAAAGGCACAACCAAGGTCCAGATTAGACGAAATGGTTTTACGGCTTTATCGCCTAATAAGTATTGAATACATTTTTCACTGTAAAAACTCCAACCCAAAATAGTGGTAAAGGCAAACACAGCCAATGCGATGGCCACAATATAATTACCCATGGGCAAAGCATGTGAAAATGCAAGAGAGGTTAATGCAGCGCCGTTTTCGCCAGATGTCCACGCACCAGAAACTACAATCGCCAAGCCCGTTATTGAACACACAATGAGCGTGTCAATAAACGTCCCTAACATGGCCACTAAACCTTGTTTTACTGGGTTATTAGTTTGCGCCGCCGCATGAGCAATTGGCGCACTCCCTAACCCCGCTTCATTTGAAAATACACCACGTGCCACACCAAAACGAATCGCAGCCCATACCGCTGCACCCGCAAAACCACCTTGAGCTGCTACTGGGTTAAAGGCACTTTCAATAATCAACATAAAAGCAGCAGGTACTTCGTCTGCATATACAATCAATACCGCTAAACCTGCGGTAATATAAAATACCGTCATCAATGGCACTAACTTACCCGCCACTTCAGCAATACGTTTAATACCGCCCATGAGTACCGCACCCACTAGCACCATTAACACCACACCAGTAACCCAATTAGGTACACCAAAGTTACTGCTCATTGCATCAGCGACTGAGTTAGCTTGTACAGTATTACCAATACCAAAACCGGCAATAGATCCAAACAGAGCAAATGCAGTGCCTAACCAGGCCCATTTACTGCCTAAACCATTTTTGATGTAATACATCGGGCCGCCAACATGGTTACCGTTAGCATCGGTCTCACGATATTTTACCGCCAGTACAGCTTCCGAAAACTTAGTCGCCATACCCACGAGCGCCGTACACCACATCCAAAATAATGCCCCGGGTCCGCCAATAAAAATCGCCGTAGCCACACCAGCGATGTTACCCGTACCAATGGTGGCCGATAATGAAGTCATGAGAGCATTAAACGGACTGACATCACCTTTTTCACTTTCATCAGTAACCTGACGACCCGACCATAATAATTTAAAACCTCGATTCAGCTTTAAAATAGGCATAAATTTTAAGCCTATCGACAGAAACAGCCCTACTCCTAAAATCAAAATCAGCATGGGAACGCCCCATACTATACTGTTAATCATACTGACAAATTGCGTGACTGCTTCCATGTAAAAAACCTCATAATGAGTAATGACTTATGTCGAATATTATAATTATTAGATGTTTGGTTATTTTTATTATGGTTACGGTGGCCCAACTCCACTGCAACGATTGCATTTTTTAGATTACCCCGATTAAGTTAACCATGGCAAGCCACTGCATGAGCTAATGAATCATCTTCAAGATGATTCATTAGCTCATGCACATACAAATTATTTTTCGAGTACCACTTTCAATGACTCTAGACCTTGCTGTAAATCAGCACCTATCATGGTTTCAAAATCGATAAACAAAAACATTAAGTTAGTTGGATAAGCAAAATGGCCACTAAAACCCCAATCAACTTTAGTTTGATTAGCATTAACGGCTGTAGTGCTCATATAGGCAGGCTCGGTCGCTTCAAAGGGTGAAATAAACCGTAATTCAAAATCGATACGTTTACCTTCATCTATGGCAATAATTTCTTGCTCGCCAACACCTACATCTGGGTTTTCACTTGCCCAAGCAGACACAAAGCCTACTGTCGCATCGGTACCGCGGTAGGCTTTCACCATCTCGAGATCCATTTGCGCCCACTTACTAAAATTATCTTGGTTTTTTAGATGTTTAACGTAATCAAAAACCTCGGAGATCGGTTTATCTATGGTGATAGTACGAGTGACTGAATAGTCTTTTTGAACAAATAGGGCGACAACAAAAGGGATCGCTATAATAGTCGCGACAGCAACGAGAATTTTTCTAAGCATTATTATTATCCTCTAGTATACATAGCGTTATATGTCAGTCTTTTTGGCTTAATGGCCAACACGCAATCTCCTCAGTATACCGACTAACAGCAGGCTAACAATAAAAATTAACATTGGGTTAACAATAGCTTCTCATTAAACATCGTGCTGACGTCACACTAGCGGCTATTGCTTGAAATGCGATCGCATGAACAGAGGCCTGTCATAAATAACCAGAAAGGGTCTGCTTTATATCCACTGATCATTTAACGCAGTTCGATCGCTATCTATCTCACCCGTATTGACGACACCTCGAGGTTCGATAATCATGATCTTGCATTCTTTTTTCGCCATGGGTTTATGCTCAACCCCCTTAGGAATAACAAACATTTCCCCTGCCTGAAGCGTGATGTCCTGATCGCGAAAAGCGATCTGCAACGTTCCTTCCATTACAATAAACACTTCGTCAGTATCGGCATGTTCATGCCAAACAAACTCACCCTCGACTTTAACCAATTTAAATTGATAGTCATTCATTTCTGCAATTACACGAGGAGACCAATGCTGGTCGAACAAAGAGAACTTGTCATTGAAATTGATCACTTTCGTTGGCATAGAAACGCCCCTAATGAATGGTCATTATGATTATGGCTATAGTTATGGTTATAGTTATGGTTTGAGTTCTGATTCAGATTTTGGTTCTGGTTCTGGTTCTGGTTCTGGTTCTGGTTCTGGTTCTGGTTCTGGTTCTGGTGAATAAGTTTCAACGGGGTCTGTGTTGAATTGTTGCACCAATTTAGTCATACATGACTGACAAACACATTGGCCATTAGGTAAATCAACCAAAGTAGATGCGGCTTTGTACTGCTCAATAATCAATGGCATGTCTAACGTTTGCTTAGCACACCAGCATGCATCAATGGCTAATCCTTGCTCCATCGCACAACCGTTAGCTTGCTGGCAAAGTGGGCACGATTGTGCTGCTGAAGTAAATAATGTCATTGTCCAGCCTGTATGGTGATGATGATGACTGAATATACTGACATTTAGCATCATGCTCAATAAGCGCTCTGCGTATTACATTTCTGAAAATGAATTAACAACCAATAAAAATACCCACTAAGCGTTAACTTAATGGGTATAACTGACAAAGATTAATGGTTTAGACTAAGCAAATATAATTACTTTATATTATTTTTAAGCGGAAAAACCGGATACGAAGCCGTGCCCAAAACAGGTTTGCCGGCAACGGATTGGCCATAATATCCTTGGTGCTTATGATAGGTGGCTTGAGTCTTACTCACATCACCGTTAAAACGAGGATCTTGTGGCCGATCAAACGAATTAAGGTAAGCCGCTACATCCCAAGCTTGCTGAACTGTTAATTGCACGCTTTTGCCTAACGGCATATTTTCATAAATAAAGTCAGCAGCTGTATTTACCCTATGCATGCCTGCGCCCCAATTATAGCTTTGAGCTCCCCATAATGGTGGTAATGCAGTAACACCAGCAATCACTTGTCCTTGGCCATCTTCACTATGACAAACTTGGCAATGTGCTTGATAAACTATCTGACCACGTTCAGGAGAATAAGCCAGTTCAGGTTGAGGTGTTTTCGGATAGCCGCGCCCAGGAAGCTGGCTTAACGCTGCAGTATCCAAATGTTTAGCAATAGCTGCTGGCATTGGGAAATCATCCCGTTTACCGCCTTTAACCAACTCCACATCAGACAACTCAGGCACTGGGCCTGCAACCTTGTATTGATCCATTAATCCGCTCATGCCCAACCAGTAAGAATAGGCCGATATTGCCACAAGTTCAGGAGAGTTTGCCGCCGGAGCTTTACCGTTCATTGAATAGGTAAAACAACCTTGTATGCGCTCTTGAAAAGAGTTTACTTTATCGTTTTTCTTACGATAAGCAGGGTAAGCAAAGTATGCCGCCCATAAAGGCGACGAATTAGCTTGTCGTCCTGAATTCATATGGCAGTTAACACAATTGAGCTCATTGCCAACGTACTTGTCTCGTAGCTGTTGGGTGTTAACAAACAATTGATAACCTAACCGAACCTTGTCACCAAAATCCCCCTCGGGAATAGCAGTTAATAGTGCGGGTTGAAGATAAACAGCATCAACTTTTTTCTCCAGCGCAGGTAATGCAGCTTGGCGATCGGGTAGTGTCGTCGAAGACTCTGACGATTTTACCGCAGTAGGCTTAGCCGGAACTTCGGTCAATAATTCATCGGCCTGTAAAGGCAAGCTAAACAGAGCGCCAATGGTCAATAGCGATAATAATTTCATAGCCATGTCCTTATTTTATATTGGCAAAAAACTGAGATAACCCATCGATTTCGGCAGCCGTTAATTTCAGCGCAATATTGCCCATCATGTTATCAGCATCGCCTGTACGAGAGCCCTCTTGCCAGGCTAATAATTGGGTTTTAAGGTAACTGGCTTGCTGCCCCGCTAAACGAGGAAACTGCCCGCCACCCACGGCAGATGGACCATGGCAACTAACACATGCTGGAATGGTACGTGACCAGTCACCTTGAAAGGCTAATTTTTCGAACGGATCGCTAATACCAACCTTGTCACCGCGAAATTGGAGCGGAATGTCAGCAACAGGTTGCTGACTAAAATATTGCGCTACCACAGCAATATTGTCACCTTGCACCGTTGCAGCCATTGCTAACATGGTTGGATTTTGACGTTTTCCTGCATGAAATAACGCAAGTTGATTGCTGATGTAATCGGCAGATAAGCCTGCTAAACGAGGGCCAATAATGTCGATACCTTGACCTTGTGCACCGTGGCAAGAAGTACATAGCTGAGCCGCAGCAGGAACCGGCAGTTGTGGGGAAGTTGTTTCTGCAGCTTCTGCGGTCATAACAGTTAGCATCGTTATGCCAGCCAATGCAGCGAGCTTGTAAAAGGATGTTTTCATCATCACACCTCTTTAGTCATTCGTTATTGGTTATTGGTTATTGGTTATTGTCTTACCACCATAGGCTAAATATATTCAAAAAAGAATACGGCAAACGTCGAATATTTAAACAAAAACCCCGTTAATGGAACCATTAACAGGGTTTTAATTGAGTGAATTTTACACTGTACTACTTTGGACGCACGCCTAATGTATGGCAAATGGCATACGTTAGTTCTGCACGATTAAGGGTATAAAAATGGAAATCTTTAACACCTTCACGGGACAATACTTTCACCATATCAATAGCAACGTTGGCACCCACTAACTGACGTGTTGCTGGGTCGTCATCTAAACCTTCAAATTGACGATGTAACCAATGTGGAATAGCGACATTGGTCATGCCAGCAAAACGCTTAGTCTGTTTAAAGTTAGTCACAGGTAATATCCCTGGAATAATCTCAACATCTATACCAGCTGTAACGCAACGGTCGCGAAAACGTAAGTAGGATTCAACATCAAAGAAAAATTGAGTAATGGCGCGGTTAGCACCCGCATCAATCTTTTTCTTTAAGTTAATTAAATCGGCCTGCGCATTACGCGCATCAGGATGCACTTCAGGATACGCCGCTACCGAAATATCAAAGTCGGCCACTGAGCGCAGTAAACGCACTAAGTCATTGGCAAAGCGAGTTGGTTTTGGGCTACCGTCAGGTAAATCACCGCGCAATGCCACGATGTCTCTAATACCAGAATTCCAATAATGCTTTGCCAGCTCAACCAATTCTTCATCACTAGCATCAACCAAGGTTAAATGCGGCGCAGCGAGTAGATTGGTTTCTTTCTGGATACGTTCAATCACGCTATGAGTACGGTCACGTACACCAGAATTGGCACCGTATGTTACTGATACAAATTTAGGGTTCAATGGTTCTAAACGACGAATAGAATTCCACAAAATCTCTTCCATTGCTGGCGTTGATGGCGGAAAAAACTCAAAAGACACATTAATATCATTCAGCTCAGACAAGCTCTGATTTAACGACTGGGCATGTTGTGCATGATGAAAAGCCATAATGTATTCCTTTAACTTCTGTAACACTTAGGAGTCTATACCAATCAGCTTAAATGATTAACTTAACCTAAATCATTTGGCCGTTTGGACGTCTATATGTCCATATACTAGTTTAACTGCATACTAAGTCAAGCTAAAAAACCATCAATAAGCAATTTGTAATAATCACATTAACGCTAGGCCTAAATCATAGACAATATAAAACGGCTGAAAACAGCCGTTTGTTCATCTATCTGCAGGCTTTTTGTTCATCAGCCTGCAAACAGTGTCATTTGATAATGTTCAAATTATTTTTTAAAAAGTGCGCTAACACTTAGGTTCTAACAAAGTTAATAGCATTAGTGACTATATCTGGTGTTAATGTGCGGTAGACATGATGACTCTCTGACAATTATCGAGTTGCATAACGTTTGGTTTTATTAGCAGTTGCTTTTATTTGCGAACTGGATCGACTTTTGTAAAACCTAACTGCCTAAATTTAGTTTATTGTGCTAAATTTAGAACTCACCGTTCTAATTTTAATCTTTTGTGAGGCAACCATGGCGCATCGTTGGCAAATTGCAATTTCTGCTGGTTTATTAGCGGCTGTTTGGGCTGGTCTTGCTGATGTATTTCATCTCGTGACATGGGTCGGCTTTCTGGGCTGCAGTACCTTTTTCGCTCAAACAGAAACAGGTGCTAAAGGCATGATGATGGCGATGATGACCAATCTTTCCGGTGTATTCTGGGGCTGGTTAATTATTGCAGGCAGCGGTGTTCTAGGTTCGCCAATGATCAGCTATGCATTAACAGGCATTGTCACCGCATTTATGTGCTTACAAGCCAGTAATAAAAACTTCGCCTTTATTCCCGGCACCTTTATCGGTTGTTGCATCACTTTTGCCTTAAATGCTGATATAGCCGCTATCATTCCACCACTTATTATCGGCGCCGTACTCGGTTACAGCATGAGCCTACTCACAGGCCTATTAATAACGTTAACCGATAAAACAGCTGAATCATTAAAAGATGACGCAGTAGAAGAAGCCTAAGCACCCAAGGGCTTAGATTGTGTCGCCTTAAGAGTATTCGTTACCTGAGAATAAATAAAGATAACTAAAGACTGGGCCAATCTTTAAATACTCGCAAAAATAGTATCCATAAACATCACTTCAAATTGGTCGAACTCTCGATCGGATATTCATATAATAAAAAGTCTAAGCCCTTCTATTATTAAGCTTTTTCAGCACTTAAAATAAGGACGCAGCTTTATGCTACCTATTCATTTTTATTATCTATTGTTCGTTTATGTCGAGGAGATGATTAAGCTTACATGGAACAATCTCATTAGATTACTGATACCAAATGGTAATATTTAACGTCGCTGGCATAAATGACCCACCGCTTTGAGTTTGTTTAATTTCGGTGATTTCTATAGATGTTTGTGTGGATAACCATAAATTAATTTCGTCTTGTAAACCACAATCAGCTTGTTCTATCGGTTTCATCCAAAAGCTTAGTTTAGGTTTTAACACTTTAGTAAATACTTTGATTTTCATCATTATTTTGAACTCCATTTCAAGATGTGAACACTTGTCATCTAACATTTTAGTATTTATGCGTTGAGCGGTTTGCGGCAAATAAAGAAAAGAGCTGAATTTCAGCTCATAAACATTCCCGAGATGACATAAAAAAAGACCATTAATAATGGTCTTTTTTAACAAAACTACTCTTGCAACAAGTCTTTGCAAATATGCACCAAATCCGACTGCACAGCTGCAGCAGTCACCTCACGCCCAGCCCCTGGGCCGCGAATAATCAATGGATTACCTTGATAAAACGCACTGCGAATAACAAACACATTATCCCCTGGGGTTAAATTGGCATAAGGATGATTATTATCAACCCACTGCAAACCCACTTCAGCCTGTAACTTACCTTCCACTTTATCCAGCGAAGCCACATAACGTAGCACCTTGTTCTGTTCAGCCGCAGCGACATACTGCTGCAACAAATCATCGTCTAACTCACTGATGCGTGTTAAAAAATCTTCTAGTGACAACTCTGCTAAAGCTTGAGGTACTAATGAGTTAAGACTAATATCGTCTAGCTCTACCGCTAAACCAATCTCGCGAGCCAAGATTAACAACTTACGTTGCATATCGCGGCCAGATAAGTCATCGCGTGGATCAGGTTCAGTAATGCCTAAACTGCGAGCATGCAGTACTAATTCTGAGAACGGCTTACTGCCATCATAATTTTCGAACAACCAACATAACGTGCCCGAGAAAATACCACCCACAGCTTCAATAGTGTCACCACTATTACGTAAGTCATTTAACGCATGTTGAATAGGTAAACCTGCGCCACAGCTGGCGTTATAACGCCAAAATAAGCGGCGATTACTCAGCTGCTGCTTTAATTCACGATAAAATGGCAATGGCCCTGAGCCGGCTAATTTATTGGCACTTACCACATGAATACCACGGGCAAATAGCTCGGGATATTGTAAGGTTAAAGCAGCACTCGCACTGATATCTAAGGCGACAATTTCATCGCATGATAACTGCGCTAATTGATCAAAAAGCTGATCATAATCCCATTCAATACCTTGCTGTTGATAATCTTGCTGCCATTGTTCAAGGTTAATTCCGTCGTTAGAAATTAATGCTTTTTTCGAACCGACTAAACCAACAAGCTCAACAGAGGCTTCAAGTTCGTGATCTAATGCTGGACTGGCGCGTTTAAACAAATCAATCCACGCCTCACCAATGTTACCCACTCCCAGCAATAACACTCCAATACGCATTCTTGGTCCAGCACAACGACGATGTACTTTTTGGGTCAATAAACTCACTTGAGCTTGCGGGACTAAAGTGACCAAACTTAATGCATCTTGATAAATCGGTTTGGCATCACGGCTGAGTAGTCGGGCAAAACTGCGTCTAAAGTGATGAGCATCGGCACTGACTAATGCCACTAGGCCTAAGTCAGTTTGGGCACTCAACTCTTCAATCAAAAATTCACTGCTGTATTGAGTGAGTAAAGCTTGCACTTGTTTCTGGCTTTCAAGCGTTAACGCCAACTCAAACTTATGTTGTGCTAGCGACCAATAAGCTAACGGTGTGATACCTGCTTTATCCAAAATGGCCAACAATGGTTCAATGTCTGCGTTCATTTTAAAACTAAACAACACCACTTCATTTAAGTTAGTGACCACAGGCGCACTCGCTGATGAACTCAGTGGCGCGATTAAAGTAAAGTCGGTGTGTGAAGCATAGCTTGAGCGTACCGCTAGGCTCACGTCGGTATTAAATAACGGCTGTAAGGTACGAGAATGCAGTACAGGAGAGCCCAGGCGCGCTAAGCGGTCAGCTTCGGCTAATGACATACTCTTGAGTAATTTAGCATCATTAATTTTATTCGGGTCGGCGTTAAATACCCCTTCAACGTCGGTCCAAATGGTCACACGCTCAATGTCAGCTAAGCTGGCAATTAAGGTGGCACTAAAATCAGAACCATTGCGACCCAGCAATAAGGTATCGCCGTGGCGGTTAGCGCATATAAAGCCGGTGATCACTAAACGCTCTTGCGGGTGCAAGGCTAATAAGGCCTGTACCTTGTCACGAGACTCAGCCACTAAAATATTGGGTACGGCGCCTTCATCGGCTACCAAAATAGAGCACGCATCGACATGAGTCGCAGCTACGCCCATTTCTCGTAACAAAGCGGCCATTAAGCGCGCCGACCAACGTTCACCAAAACTCACCACTTGGTTTAATTGGTAATCGTTACGTTGCTCTAAAGATAATAAGCTGACTAACTGAGATTTGTCGGTAGACAAACGTTCGCGTAAATCACGCGCTTGCTCGTTTGATAATAATTGTTCAATTAACGTCTGCTGGTAACTGATCAGAATTTGCAGCTCTTCTTGCCACAACTGACCGCTGTCACGCAGGCTCAATAATTTGTATAAGAAGTTAGTCGTTTTTCCGGCGGCGGATACCACAACTAAATCATCACTCTGACCATGCGTAAGTAGAATATGTGCAACACGGCGATAGCAATCTGCATCCGCTAAACTTGAACCACCAAACTTATGTAAATGACTTCGCGTCATTACTGACTCCTTAAACAACTACGACTTTTGTTGCGACTGCTAGACTTCTATTTTGAAACCAATAGTGTTGCAAGTGCATGTTTTGCTATTTTACCCAATTTGGTCGAAACCACAGCTAACTTAAACTCGAATTAAGCTGATTTTATCGCGGCAACAGCTGCTAGGCCTGCTTGAATATCGGCCAAGAGGTCATCTGCATCTTCAATACCGACAGATAGTCTCAATAAAGTCTCTTTAATACCAGCCTCTTGCCTTGCTTGTGGGTCCATTGCTCTATGGGTCATGGTGGCCGGAACGGCGACTAAACTTTCCACTCCGCCTAAACTTTCGGCAACACTAAACAACGACAGCGCCTTTAAAAATGCCACCACTTCCGCTTCGCCGCCGATTAACTCAAAACTTAACATAGCGCCAAAGCCTTGTTGTTGTTTTGCCGCAATTTCGTGACCTAGATGGTCTTTTAAACCCGGATAATACACCTTGGCCACAACATCACTGGCGCTGAGTAACTCAACAATCTTTTGTGCATTACGTTGATGCTCACGAATTCGTACCGCTAAAGTACGTAAGCCTCGCAAGGTTAAATAACTGTCAAATGCTGAACCCGTAAGCCCAAGAGTATTTGACCACCAATGTAACAACTCACCCACTTGAGGATCTTTAGCCACTACCGCTCCACCGACCACATCGCTATGACCATTGATGTATTTGGTGGTTGAGTGAATAACAATGTCTGCACCTAATAATAATGGCTGCTGTAATATTGGTGATAAAAAGGTGTTATCGACTGTCACTAGCGCGCCAACGTCATGGCAAGCGATACTAATGGCATTAATGTCTACCACCCGCAATAAAGGATTCGATGGCGTTTCTAACCACACCATTTTCGGTTTTTGAGCTATCGCTTTGCTCAGCGCTTGCGCATCAGTTTGATCAACAACCAATAACTTAAATTGGCCTTTTTTGGCCAAGTTAGTAAATAAGCGGTAACTGCCACCATAACAATCGTGCGGCACAACCAATAAATCCTCTGGGCCAAGTAAGCTAGTCACCAATGTAATCGCCGCCATGCCGGTACATGTCACCACGCCGGTAGCACCTTGCTCGAGTTTGGCGAGTGCGTCACCTAAAATACATCGAGTAGGATTACCCGAACGACTGTAATCAAACTCGCGCGGATTATTGTGGCCATCGAATGAATAATTGGTCGATAAATAAATCGGTGGCACGATAGCACCATGTTGTGTGTCTGTTTCAATACCTTGGCGAACGGCCAATGTGGCGTTTTGATGCTTAGTCATGGTGACTCCTAAAATTTCACAAACACACAAAGAGATGTCTAGACGTCCAAATTTACCTAAGAGATCCCCATCCGTCAACTTAAATAGACGTTTAGACGTCTAAACATCAAGAAATCTATTTGCAATCGGGATTAAATAGTAGCAATAATTTGACTAGAGATTGTAACGGTTTAAAATCTGCAGCGTATTTATCGTTAAGGGTAAGTTAATGACTGAGTGGAATGGCGAATATATCAGCCCATATGCCGAGCACGGCAAAAAAAATGAACAAGTAAAAAAAATTACGGTTTCTATCCCTTTAAAAGTATTAAAAGTACTGACGGATGAGCGGACGCGTCGCCAGATAAATAATCTGCGCCATGCAACTAACAGTGAACTGCTATGCGAAGCATTTTTGCATGCGTACACAGGTCAACCATTACCTTATGACGGTGATCTATCAAAAGATCAGCCTGATAGCATTCCAAGTGAAGCGAAAAAGTTAATGGATGATATGGGTATCGAGTGGGAAGAGCTCGAATAATTCACTGATTAGTCAATACCTCACAGACTTTGAAACGACCCTAATAAGAAGTCGTCATGTTTTTAAAGAGAACTTATGATGTCATTTATCGATCCAACGACCTTGATACTGGCATCAATTATCGTGTTTTTTGGCGCGCTAACCCAAAGCTTAATTGGCTTTGGGTTAGCCGTTGTTGCTAGCCCGCTGCTGTATATTGTTAATCCTCAATTAGTTCCTGTTCCTATTATTGTTATGGGCTTTGCCATTTCTGCAATGACCTTATTTAGAGAACGCGGTCACCTACAATTTAATGGTTTGCAATATGCCTTACTCGGGCGGATCCCTGGGGGGTTTTTAGGCGCTGGATTATTGCTGTTTGCCCCACAAGCCATACTCGGCTTAGTGATTGCAGGCATTGTGTTTATTGCTGTTATTCTTAGCATTTTTCGCTTTACCGCCCCCATTAATCGCCTCAGTTTATTTATCGCTGGGGTATTTTCAGGCATATTTGGCAATATTGCTGCTATCGGTGGTCCACCAATGGCCATTTTGCTTGCAGGCCAAGACCCAAGTCAGTTTAGAGCGGCATTATCTGCCTTTTTCGTGTTTAGCTCATTAATTGCCTTAGCTATTCTAACCATCGTCGGCTTAGTTGAAGTGAAGCATTTATGGCTATCACTGCTATTATTGCCTTCAGTCGTTGCTGGTTATCTTGTCTCAGGTAGATTAATTGGCCGCGTTGATAAAGATAAAACCCGCATAGTCACCTTAGTGTTATGTAGTATTAGTGCCACTGTATTAGTGATTATGTCGACCAACACGTTAATGAGCTAATCAGCTATTCTGTACCTGTAAACAAAACCAGCCATCAATGGGCTTGTTCGCTAATAATGATTAAAATCTTCCCCTTCTATTTATCAAGCAGTCTATTTCTCACCTAAAAACGCCATCAATAAGTATCAAAAAAACCACTTTTATCTCCTCTAGCAAAATCCTCATCTTGGCGCAATAGATCCACATCACACTAGTTCATTAGATTTCTTTCAATTAACTTTTTTTCAATTAGATTTTTCTCATGGATATGATCTACTTCAAATTAACACTACTCACTTTTAGGTAACATTGTTTACAGCAAAGAAATAATTAAATGCTGTTAATGCACAACCCTAATAAGCCCGACAGAGGACAAAATGATGAACACTTACATTAAAGTTGGTATCGCAGTTGCTATGGCATTATCACTTGGCACCCAAGTGATGGCCGCAGATGGTGGTAATCCTAAAAAAGGTAAGCACCTGTACAAAAAAGAATGTAAAGCCTGCCACAGCGCTAACAGTGAAGGTCCTGAATTAACCCCAATGACCAAAACCATGAGCCAATGGGATCGTTTTTTCACCCGTGATAAGCACAAAGCCAAACCTGCCGTTTTTGAAGCCTTATCAGAAAAAGACATAAAAGACATTCAACAGTTCTTATATGACCACGCCGCCGATTCAGACCAACCAGCTACCTGCGGCTAAATCATCAATGCTGAGTATCTTTTCGTTCTAAAAGAAACATCAGCCAATAAACCAAACGAAAAACTGTGAGGCTTAGCCTCAGGGATTCTGACACAAAAAATTTGCCAAATTGACCTTGTTAGTTGGCAAATAAAGGGGAGAAAGACCATGAGAACTCTCATCTCAATATTAGTGGCTAACGCGCTCTTTATGAGCGGCGCAAGCCTAGCAGCAGATACCGATGCACAAAAAATTGCCGACCTTAAACAGCAACTCGCTACTATTAATGAAGATCTTGATGATTTAAATTCACGAGTTGACAAAACCGAGCGTCACACAGCCTTAGACAGAATAGCCATTACGGGTGATTTTAGAACTAAAGCACATTCATTACATTATCAAAACGTCACTTGGAACCCAGCCATGAACGTTAACTTTTCTGACTTTGGCGCTAAAGCCATGTCAGGAGTGTTTGGCGATCCAAACAGTGCTACCTCACCTTTAGGCCAAATGATGATGGCAAACCCTGATTTAGCTAGCGCGTTTCAAAGCGGTATGCTTCAAGGCGTTATGCCAATGTTGTTAGGCCAAAAAACCCAACAAGACATTGATAATGATATATTTTACACAACTCGTTTACGCCTAAACATTGACGCCAAAGTGTGGGATAACGTCAGCTTTGCAGGACGCTTAACCATGTTTAAGAGCTGGGGAGACTCTGCTGGGGTTAAAGTATTCGACTCATGGAATTCATTCACCATGGACGGCACCAGTAGCGGTAGCACCAGTGGTGATGAGTTAAAAGTAGAGCGCGCCTATTTTAATTGGAAAGACATTAACGGCAGTGGCACTTACCTTTCTATTGGACGTCGTCCTTCAACGTACGGTCCACCAAATCATTATCGTGAAAATGAACTCAGAGGCGGCACGCCATCTGGTCACTTAGTCAATTTCAACTTTGATGGTCTTACCTTAGGTTACAACTTGGGTGATATCACCGGTATTGAAGGCCAAACAGTGCGTTTTTGCTATGGTCAAGGCTTTGAGTCACAGTACGGCAATGGCGAATTATTTGGTGACATCATCACTAAAGATACCCACCTCGGCGGGTTTAATATCGACGTGATTAATGACGGTAACCATTTCTTACAGTTCACTTTATTCGGTGCTAAAGATGTCAATGATGGCTTTACGGGCACCATGGCATTCCCTACTCAACTGGCGGGTATCTTTGCCCCAACCATGTATCAAGACATGCAAAAATTCGACAACTTTAACTTCGTCACCCGCGTACAACCAAGCGGTGTCATTGGTGATATGTACTTAGGTGGCCTAGGTTATGCCTATGAAACCGATGACGACCTGAAAATGTTTGCCTCATTAGGATGGACTCGTGCTGAACCTAACGGCAATGCTGGTTTGTTCGGTGGCATGTTAAGCGATGCAGTATTTGAAGCAGAGTTGAACAGCACTGGAACTGAAATCATTATGGTGCCAAAAGAAACCGTTGATAGCGACACCAAAGATGGTTACGGCATTTATGTGGGCATGCAAATTCCTGCACCATACGGCAAATTCGGTTTGGAATATAACTACGGTTCTAAATACTGGAGTCCCTTCACCCAAGCACAAGACGACCCAATCGGCAGTAAGTTAGCCACTCGCGGCCACGTTGCCGAAGCTTATTATATCTTTGATATTAATCCAAAAATGTTTATCAAGTTAGCCGGTTTGTATTACGACTATGAATATACCGGAAGTGGCTCACCAGTAGGTGCACCGATGAAGGTTGACGATGTGATTGCCGGTAGCGCGTACTCAATGTTGCCCGTTGTTGACACCGCCTATGACGTCAATGCCTCACTGACCGTTAACTTCTAACGCTAACTTAACCTTCTAACTTGGCCCCCCTGAGCACAAGCTCAGGGGTAAGGACAAATATCATGAAACTATTATCAGCACTGGCTGTATTACTGTTATTAAGCAGTAGCGCACAGGCTGCCTTTAACCACAAAGAGGCGCTGAAAGGGCCTTTTGCTAATGGCCCTGAAGTGACGACACAATGCTTAACCTGCCATAAAGAACATGCTGAAGAGTTTATGAAATCTTCACATTGGACTTGGGAGTTAGAGCAAAAACTACCTGACCGCACAGTGATGCGTGGTAAAAAGAACAGCATTAACAACTTTTGTGTATCGATATCGGGTAACGAACCGCGTTGTACCAGTTGTCATGCCGGTTATGGTTGGAAAGATTCTACATTCGACTTTAAAGACATGACCAAAGTCGATTGCTTAGTCTGTCACGACACCACAGGAACTTACATTAAAGATCCTGCGGGCGCAGGCGAGGCCTTAGCAAGAGTCAATTTAGCCAATGTTGCCCAAAATGTGGGTGCTCCCGTGCGTGACAATTGCGGCAGTTGCCACTTTTACGGTGGCGGCGGTGATGCGGTTAAACACGGCGATTTAGACTCATCAATGTCTTATCCAGACAAAGCGACCGATGTCCACATGGATACCGATGGCAATGACTTCCAGTGTCAAACTTGTCACGTTACTGAAAATCATCAAATTACCGGTAACTCGATGGGCGTATCACCTGGTGGTGAAAACAAAATTGGTTGTGTAAATTGCCATGATGCTGCGCCTCACAAAAATAAAAAGCTCAATACACACACAGCAACTGTAGCGTGTCAGACTTGTCACATACCATCATTTGCTAAAAATGAACCCACCAAAATGCGTTGGGATTGGTCACAGGCAGGTCAAGATCTTCCTGAAACAACAGACCAATACGGCAAGCACACCTTTATGAAAAAGAAAGGCAGCTTTATTTGGCAAAAAGACGTTAAACCACAATATGCCTGGTTTAATGGCCGCGCCGATGCGTATATGGCTGGCGATAAAATGGACCCAACTAAAACGGTTAAATTAGCTTATCCATTAGGTGATATTCGCGACCCTAAAGCTAAAATCTACCCATTTAAAGTGCACACGGGTAAGCAAATCTATGATACTAAACTCAATATTCTAATAACCCCTAAAACGTACGGTGAAGGTGGCTACTGGGATAAGTTTGATTGGGACTTAGCTGCCAAATTAGGCATGGAAGCTAACCCAACCATGATAGAGAAAGGACTTAAATACAGTGGCCAGCATGGTTTTGTTGAAACTGAGATGTGGTGGCGCATCAACCACATGGTGTCACCAAAAGACAAGGCACTACAGTGTAATGACTGCCACAACAAAGGCGAGCGTTTAGACTGGAAAGCCCTTGGTTATGATGGCGACCCAATGAAAAATCGTAAAGGTATTAAACATACTAAAGCTGACTAATACTCAGATAAGCTCACTGCAACAGCAATAAGCTGATACAAAAAAACCGCTATCGACTTTACGATGGCGGTTTTTTTATTCGCTAAATAACCAACTAAAAATCCAAACCTTGGCACTGAAAATCTTGTTCAATAGCACTGATTGGATCGGTAAAGCGCAACCGTTTAGCCAACAATTGCAATGGTTTATCAAAGTTGTCCGGCCCTTTAGGTTGTAGCACTGGATAAAAGCGGTCGTGTAAAATCGGCATGCCTAAACTTTGCATATGTACACGTAATTGATGAGTTTTACCGGTAATCGGACTTAACTCAAATAAGCCAAAACCATTTTTTACCGCCACTAAACTGATTTCAGAATGACTATTCGCCTCGCCTTCAACCACCTGCATGGTAAAGCTTGGATTTGCCGCCACAATACGATTTTGAACAGTCCAATGAATAGGAAGCGTACAAGTATTATCGGCTAATTCACTCACCAACCTAGGCGTTAATTTAGCGATGGCCTGATAATCTTTAGTGATCTTGTCATCTAAAAATAGTTGATGATATGCATGGCGTGTTTGCGGATTGAGCGTCATTAACATCACCCCAGCCGTATCTTTATCGAGCCTGTGCGCCGGTGCGACCGTATCTATTTGAGTGGCGATACGTAAGCGATGCACTAAACATTCATTGACGTAATTTCCGCCTGGGGTAACAGGTAAAAAATGCGGTTTATAAACCACAATGGTATCAAGATCTTGATACAACACCTGCTCAGCAAAAGGCACTTTCGTTTCGGCCAGCACTTCGCGGTAATAATACACTTTGGCAGTGGCTTGATAGACACTGTCTGCGGTAATTAACTCACCATTTTGCCAATGAACTTTGCCATCTTTGATCCGTTGCTGCCACACACTGGCATCGATTTGCTTAAAATGATCGACCAAAAACTCAACTACTGTGTGGTATTGCTTACCTGCTAATTCATTAGCACGCGGCAACACAATATACGAAGGCTGAGCGGCAATGGCAGCGCTTGGTGTTTGGGAAGAGGATTGAGGATGATCCGCAGTGTAGTTTGATGAATTAGGCATAAACAACTTGGCTATATAAAGATGAAGGTAAGGTTCAAACGAGAAGGTATCTTATCAGGCTAGGCCGAAAATGTATCTTGATTATCTCGATACCGATAACACAATATTGCGCTTATACATCCACGTGAGATTTTAGTAATTGCAGCACAAAATCCATGGTTTTATGGCAATTAGGTTGTTCAACTAAAATCAGCTTATCACGGTTATACATAGGTAAAACCTCTAACCAACGCTGACTCACCCAAGCGGCATCTTCTAAATGCGTTTGTGAATACAATTCCAGTAAATCTGGATTCACTTGATAAAATTGTTCAAGTGCGGCGCTGATAATTTCAAACTCACCCGCAATGGGCTCATGGCACCAATTAGCGCAAGGGAGCGCACGAGCAATCCAACAACCATCTCGTTTTTGCGCGGCAGATAAAATTTTAAGACGCTGTGTTCCCTCAACAACGATGCTTAAAGAATTATCATCTAACTGGTTGAAATCAATAATATTGCATTGGGTTGCTGCAATATAACAAGGCAGTTCGCTATTCACTTTCAATGGCGCAAATGCTAAACCATAGTGACCTTTTAATACATCGGCAACCATGGCTAAATCACTCGGTGCCACAACTCGAATTTCAAGTCGTCCACCGGGTAATAGCACTGCATCTTGAATCAGTAATGCTACTTCTTTTGTTTGCATAACAGCCTCCTACACCATAGGTGAAGTTACTGAACCAAAGTCAAATCAATGAAACAAGTGTAGCAGTGGTTAATTATTCAACAACTTAAGCAGCATAATATAATGCTTACTACCGACATAACCACCCGTTTTCGCTACACCCTACTCCAATAGACCTTAATCAATACGACTATCTTTCAAAAAAAGTACAAAAAACATTCAATTTATTGGATCTTATAAACGCTCAATACGATCCATAATAGTGCCGGAAGCGACAATCTCAGCAAACTCGTCAGCTAATACCTGGCTTTGTTGCACGCTTTGCTGCCAATAAGCAATTCGACTTTCAGTATCTAAATTTTTAAAGTCTTCACGGTCAGGAATTTTACTAAACGGTAAGCTTGCAATAAATTGCTTACTCGGTGCTAAAATTAATCCATTGTGATAATTCGCTTTCGCTTTACGCCACAACAAGGATTTATCAAACCAACCAGGGCTCATGTACGGATAAAAGTGCGGATACAAACTTAACCCTGTCGCAGCGGGTAATGGCATATCAAAATGATAATCGGTTATGCCTCCATCGTAATAATGGCCTTTTGGCGAGCCTTGCAGATCTTTTACCGGATCGAGCAATAGCGGGATAGATCCTGTCGCTAGTAATCCATGACGGATATTGTCTTGAGTTAACTCGACATGTTTGGTGGGCAAATCTTTCAAACGTCTAAAAGGTGATGCGGCGTCTTTATGACTTAAAATAACCCGCTCGAAGTGCCAGCCTAAGCTTTTTCGATTGATGACATTACTTACCGCTGCCATCGATAATCCCATCATTAAGCCAAATTTGGCATGAATGCGGTTTAAATGACGGGCACGGCAGGCCACCATATGATGACGAATTAACGGATTAGCAATAATATCCGCGCCTTGCTGTTCACCTAAAATGCCATCAACAATTTGCAATACTTGGGCACTGACTTGTTCACGCGTCGGCTTTTTTTCGTAATTTTGATGAATATAAAAATGTTCTAAACGTTCATAAGCCGCTAATGGATCTTGTTGCGCCATACAAGCTAAACGCCACGCACCCGACGATGCGCCCATAGTATAAAGAGGATCTTCGCGCCCCTGAAAAAACTCACTAAATAAATATTTATCTAAGCCTGCTATCGCCAGCCACTTAGGCCCGCCTGATGCAGCAAAGAGCTGAGTAAATAATGATTGATCTAAGCCATTCGCTTCTAGTTGTTCGTAAGCCGTTGGTCCAGCAAGTAAACGTAATGCAGGCAATGTACAATCCTTCTTATATTTGTAATGCTGTTATCTTTGTAAAACTGTATGCTTTAGCGCTAACACGCTAGCATATTTTTATGGTTCTTATCTTACGGAATTTTTATGATTGTTGATACTTTAGCAAATCGCCACCTATACACTCAACTTAGCCCGAGATTAGCCAAAGCATTAGCTCATCTCGCGGACACCGACTTTAGCCAGCTTGAAGTGGGCAACTATCCGCTTGAAGGAAAAGACATTTTCGTTATCGTCAATGACTATGAAACTAAGCCTAAAGAGATCGAACCCTTTGAAGTTCATCAACAGTATATTGATGTGCAGTATGTGGTTAGCGGTGAAGAAGAATTTGGCTATTTACCGTTAGCCAATCAAACGCCTTCTAAGCCTTATTTTGACAAGCATGACTATGCTGAATACGACTATGAATCTAACAAAGATGATGCGGCATTTATTCCGCTAAAAGCGGGCATGTTTGCATTATTTTTTCCTGGTGACATCCATATGCCGGGCACCAGCCCTACACCACAAAAAGTCCGCAAAGTGGTGATAAAGATACGGGTATAACCTTAAAACATGACCAACGCTCAGTCCTACTACTGAGTTATGAGTAAGACATCGCTATTTGATAGAAGTCTGCTAAAGTTAATTCGAGCACAAGAAGCACCTCGACAGAGCACTTGAGATAGTCTCAATAGAACACTGAAACAGACTTCAATATCATTGTTATACCCAAGCTAAAGACAAATATGCACTTACCCTGTGTAAAATAGAAAAAGCCCCGAGACTCTCCGCTCGGGGCCTTTTTTTGTCAATTAAACACGCATATCATCATGGATAACACTCATGTGGTAAGTTGAACCGTTGAAGTGGTATTTTTTAATGCGATGAAGATCAATTCTTGTTAAAATCAGGGCAACTTTATAGGAGAGTCTTTCAATGGCAATGTATGTAGTGGGTCACAAGATCCCTGATTCAGATTCAATTTGTGGTGCTATAGCATTAGCATATTTAAAAAACCAAATCGATGAACCGGCAATTGCAGCCCGTTTAGGCGAGCTATCACCAGAAACCGCATTTATTTTAGAAAAATTTGGTTTTGAAGCACCAGAATATAAAACCAGTTACGCTGGTGAAGAAGTCTATATTGTTGACCATTCAGAAATGACTCAAGCGCCAGATGATATCGCTCAAGCGACTATCGTCGGTATTGTCGACCACCACAAATTAGGCGACCTAACCACTTCTACTCCACTAGAATGTTGGATCCGTCCAGTAGGTTGCAGCAACACCGTCATTAAAATGATGTTCGATTTCTACCAAGTAGAAATTCCAGCAAACATCGCTGGTATCATGATGTGCGCCATCTTAAGTGACACGGTTATTTTCAAATCTCCAACCTGTACCACTGCCGATATCCGTTGCGTTGAAGCGTTAGCAAAAATCGCCGGTGTAGAAGACTTTAAAGAACTCGGCATGGACATGTTTAAAGTAAAATCAGCAGTTGCAGGCACGCCAGCGCGTGACCTTGTTATGCGTGACTTTAAAGACTTCAACATGAACGGTAACCTAGTGGGTATTGGCCAATTAGAAGTTATCGATTTGTCTGTATTTGACGACATCAAAGCTGACCTAGAAGCAGATATTGCTAAATTGAAAGTTGAAGGCAATCGTCACAGCGTATTATTGCTGCTAACCGATATCATGAAAGAAGGTTCAGAAATGTTAGTTGTTTCTGATTCAGCAGACTTAACTGAGCGCGCTTACGGTAAACCTACCGTTGATGGTCGCGTGTGGTTAGACGGCGTATTAAGCCGTAAAAAACAAGTTGTACCTGCACTGCAAGATGCCTTTGCAAAGTAACTCGATGTAAACATCTCAAATAAAGAAAAAGCTGAATCAATTGATTCAGCTTTTTTTATGTCTAAATACATCTTATTGGCATGATTAACACACCAAACTCATACTGGTATATCACAACCCCATAGCTCAATGGAGGGCTGCTCAGTGGTAGGCTCACCCACCCAATAACTCATAGAATGGCATTGTTGCCCAGCCTGAGTCGATGACACACATAGCTGATAATCGCCTGCTTCTGGCGTGCGGCCCAACTTTAGCATTGGCAAAATAGGTAAATGCGGTTTGTAGTGCCAACTGCCATCTTTTAACACCGCATCGGCAGGGATTTCCATTCCTGCGCCACTGCCTTTTACCCTTGCTTGTTCTAAAATAAAACCTTCATTAGTTAATCGATAATCTTCGGCCCAACGAATTTTCTCAATTGTGTGAGTCCAAGACAATGTCATCTGTTCAGCAGGCACTTGAGCCCAAATCGTGCCTGCTAAACCCAAACATAGCCCTAGCATTATTCGCCCTGCGCTAAACGTTTTAGCTTACGTGCACGCCATACGTGGTGCAAAATAAACGCCAGTGCCAAACCAAAACCTAACTCATCACTCAGCGGTGTCGCCATAATCAAACAGCCACCAGCAATAAAGCCTAAAACACGTTCCCACCAATATAGGTTTTGTAATAAGTAGCCGGTAAATATCACGCCCCAAATACCAATAGCCACCGTCGCTTTAAGGACCACATAAACCGTTTCTAGCACACCACCACTTTGGAGCATTAACGCAGGGTCGTACACCGCCATAAACGGAATAATAAACCCAGCAATGGCAATGCGAATGGCCCATAAACTGATTTTTAAGCCTTTCTCTTTAGCGATTGGCGCCGCGGCGAAACACGCTAGGGCAACTGGCGGTGTAAGGTCTGCCATAATGCCAAAATAAAACACAAACATGTGCGACACAATTAACGGCACACCTAAATCCAGTAACGCTGGCGCGGCAATTGAGCTGGTAATAATGTAGTTAGGAATGGTCGGGATCCCCATACCTAATACCAAACACGTCACCATCGTCAGCACTAAAGACAAAAATAAGTTATCTTGGCCGACAGCCAGAATATAGCCGGCAAACGTTGAAGCAATACCGGTTAGTGACACAACACCAATAATCACGCCCACTAGCGCACAAGCAATACCTACAGGTACAGCATGGCGTGCACCTTCAACTAATGCATGCAAACATAATGTGAGAGTTTCTTTACCACCTTTAACAAACCAACAAACCACCACCAGCATGGCAATAACGCCAAACATAACCCCAATACCTAACTGGAAAAAGCCTGCGCATATCACCCCTAATGCTATCCAAAAAGCAAACCGCATAGCAGCTGATGATAGATTGAGAATTATGGCCGAACCTAAAATCACAATCGCAGTCAGTGCTAAGCCAACCATGCCGGAAAACAGCGGTGTACGACCGGAAAACAACAAACCAATCAAAATAAATAGTGGAATTAATAAGTACCAACGCAACTTAATTGCTGCCCACGGATCTGGACATTGGTCTTTAGGTAAACCAGATAAATTGGCGCGTTTAGCTTCTAAATGCACCATCCAGAACACCGAACAAAAATACAATACCGCGGGGATCATTGCCGCTTTAGCTATTTCAATAAATTGCACATTAATGGTTTCAGCCATAATAAAGGCTACGGCGCCCATAATCGGCGGCATAATTTGGCTGCCCATACTGGATGTGGCTTCTACACCCCCCGCAAAAGCAGACCGATAACCAAAACGCTTCATTAGCGGAATAGTAAATTGGCCAGTGGTGACCACATTGGCAACCCCCGAACCGGTAATGGTGCCCATGAGTGCTGAAGACACCACCGACACTTTTGCAGGCCCACCCACTTTATGGCCAAATAAGCCCATAGCAAAGTCGGTAAATAAGCGGATCATTCCAGCTTGCTCTAAAAAGGCCCCAAACAGAATAAACAAGAAAATATAGGTCGCTGATACATAAGTTGGCGTGCCATATAAGCCTTCGGTACCAAAGGCCAACTGGTTAACTATTTGGTCGAAACCATAACCTCGATGCATCAACTCACCGGGTAAATACTCGCCAAATAAACCATAAGCCAAAAAAATACCACATATAATCGGCAGGGCTATTCCCATCACTCGTCTTGCGGCTTCAAACACTAAAGCGACTAACACCACACCAATAATCATGTCATTTTGGGTTAAATCACCAGAACGTTGAATTAAGTCTGCTTCGAACACCCATTGATAAACCGCGGTTGCCATACCCGCTAAACCGAGTATCCATGCCAAAGGTTGCCATGGCTGACTCTTGCCTATACCTGGGTAGCTAATAAACACCACTAATAATAAAAAACCCACGTGTACGGCGCGCAATACTTGTGTCGAAACTGGATGAAATGCCGCGGTGGTAATTTGGAAAATAGAAAAAATTAATGCTACTGCAAACAAGGCTTTCGGCCAGTTGCGAGTATCGGCACTTAAGCCCTGCTCTGGTTCGGTAATTTGGGTTGGATCGCTCATGGTATGCCTCGACACTTACTACAACTAAATAACCTCAGCTCAGAAAAATGAGTGGACTAAAAATGACGTTGACTCAATTAGTCACTCTTGATCTAAAACAGAAGTTAGCAAATATGGTTGAAAGACAGAAATAAACAAGCGCTTGCTGGGTTTACCAAACAAGCGCTGTTAACTTAAGACTATTACTTATAGCGCATTCACTTCTTTGTAATAGCGTTCTGCACCTGGGTGTAGTGGAATAGGCAGATCTTTTGCCGCTGTGGCTAAACTGATCGCCTTAGCAGCTGAGTGAGCAGTACCTAAACGGTCTAGGTTTTCAAACATCAGCTTAGTCATTTGATAAGCAATCTCATCAGACACCTTACTGTGACTTACCAATAAGTTTTGTATCGCAACCGTACTCACATCTTCTGTTTGGCCTTCGTAAGTATTGGCCGTAATCACCCCAACTTGATATGCAGGATTATTAATTTTAGCGACAACATCCGCAGGGATAGCCACAAAGTTGATATCCATTGTTGCGGCTAAATCACGAATCGCTGCCATACCTAAACCAGACGATTGTAAAGTCGCATCCAATTGGCGGTTTTTAATCAGCTCAACAGATTCGGCATAAGGCAAAAACTCCACTTTACCCATGTCGTCGTAACTGAGTCCTGCAGCAGCAAAAATAGCGCGAGCGTTTAGCTCAGTACCTGATTTTGGCGCCCCGACAGAAATACGTTTGCCTTTTAAATCTGCAAGACTATTAATACCGGCATCTTTATTGGCGACAATTTGGATGTAGTTAGAATAAGTTGCCGCAATAACGCGTAATTTTTTAAGCGGTGCTTTAAAACCGGCTTCCTGATCACCTTCCCACGCTGCCGATACCGAATCACCTAGTGCAAGCGCTAATTCACCACGCCCAGCTTGTAATAAATTGAGGTTTTCAACCGACGCTTTAGTCGCTTGTACTGAGGTTTTAGAGCCCTCAATGCCATTGCTGTAAAGTTGAGATAAAGCCACACCGATAGGATAGTAAACACCACTAGTTCCGCCGGTGAGAATATTGATAAATGTCGGCGCGGCCATAACAGCCGTACTAATAGATAGCGCTGCAGCGGCGCCAATCATGCAAAAACGTTTGGTTAATTTCATCCTGCAATATCCTTATTTTTTATATTGTTATGAGTATTATTATGTAGTTACACTACCACTGACATCCAGTGCAATCTATATAGACTAAAGGCTAATAACATCATTATAAATCGCCTTTATTCCGCGATTTCAGTTACTTCGATACGACACCAATAGCAACATTAGCATTTTTCATCACCAACTTGCTTTAGGGCTGTCTGGGCAGCGAGCCATAAATACTCTGCCATCCACGAGTATAGTTAATTGAAATAAAAAGGTGCCAACAATGTCGGCACCTTTTTAGTCTATTGTGTTCGCCCTCATTAAATGAAAGGCTGAAATACAGTTAAGCTCACATATTCATGCAGTTAGCATAATATGTCACTGTGGCAGGCCAGTCAGAAAACACCCCTATTACCCCGACATCTTTTGCCAGTACATCTAACAGCTCAAAAGTATCACCTTCGTTATCAATCACGTCAGCAATACTCTGATAATACCAACCACCGCCGCCTTGACTCAGTGGCCCCGAACGCTCTAATGACCAAGCAATAATCTTCAAGCCAGCGGCACTTGCTGCTTTGGCATATTCAGATGGCACTATCGCGTTATTGTCTCCTACGGTAACCAGCATCCATAAAGGTGGTGCAATAATCTTGACCCCGTCTGCCGCTAAGGTGTCCATACTCGGTGACCATGTGGCACTGTTTTGCGGATCAAATCCAGCTTGCTCGTCACGGCCATCAAGGTATACCGCTTGATCGGCAAATTCAGGTGCGTTGGCTATCCAATATTTTACATCGTCTAAATTAAACGATTGTGGAAACACTTGCGATGCATCAACGCCTGCTGCGGCATATTCATCTAGCATTTTTTGGGCGTAATCTTGTTGGGTAAATCCATCATACGGCATGCTGACACTGGCCGACTTAAGCTCGGGAGTCATCTTTACTCCAGCAGCTTTAAACAAGGCAATACTTTCAGCATGAGTCATTAACGTGCCATTACCGGCATATAAGTCGGTGCGCCAATTTGGCGTGCCATCCATAAACTCTTCTACTGTGGTGGCATTGGGGTTAAAGCCGTCCATTTTGCCTTGCAAGGTTGTAAACTCTGCAAGACTGATATCGCTGGTACAACAGGTTGCCGTTGCACTCACGCCATTGACGGCATCGGCTGGTGAAAATGGCACTGAACATTTATTGGCTAGGGCCGGGATAGCAAGAATATTGGTGGTAGTGGCTAAATCACACTGCGAGTGACGGCAAACTAACTCTTTATCTGCGGTAAATGTCACGTCACATTCCACAATACCTGCGCCCGAATCGATAGCTGCTTGATAAGCTTCTTTGGTATGCTCAGGAAATTGCATTGATGCGCCGCGATGACCAATAGAAAAGTCAGTACGGTAAAATGAATTTGAAGCACATTGCGCTAATTGATCTTTTAACTCACTGTCTTGCATTTGACCGACTAAAAATAGTGGCCTAGGACCTACTTGAGCGCTAACACTTTTATCCACTTCTGCAGTGGTGTCATTATTATCGTTACTGTTACACCCCGAAATCCATAACGTACTGGTTAAAACCGAAATGATACCCAGTGCTATACTTTTTTTCCTTGTCATCTTATTGCTCCATGTTGTAATGCGGTAATGTCAGTTGTAATGGTTTGCTGAAAAATTCATCATCAGGAACAGCTTACGCAATGAATATGACTGAATTATCGAATTAATATGACAACCTTAGTTTCTACTGTTTTACCGACCGATTGAATAATATAAAACATGACCCTAACTGCGGTAACGGTAAATAGACAAGCAAATAAACGATAGTGAGTAAACAGCTAACAATGAGGTCCACAATGGCAAACACAACACTTTATTATGTTCACGATCCAATGTGCAGTTGGTGTTGGGGATATCGCCCCACATGGGATGCTCTGCAAGTTCAACTACAACAGCAGTTTGGTCAGCAATTGAGTCTACAGTATCTAGTGGGTGGTTTAGCGCCCGACTCCGACCAACCCATGCCGCAACCCATGCAGCAAATGTTACAACAAACCTGGCATAAGATTAACCAACAATTAGGTACAGAATTTAATCACGACTTTTGGCAGCATTGCCAACCAAGGCGTTCAACGTATCCAGCATGCAGAGCTAGCATCATTGCTCGCCAATATGGGCTAGAGCAACAAATGATCAACGCCATTCAACAGGCTTATTACCTTAATGCGCGTAATCCATCTGATGTTGATACTTTGGTATCGATTGCGACTCAATTAGGGATCCCCGCAGACTTGTTCACAGAGCAATTAAGCGCTGATGAAATAGAAGATAAATTACTCAGCGAAATCAATTTTGCTCGCCAACTTCCCATTCAAGGATTTCCCTCATTAGTGCTGATGGTCGATAACAATGCCTATCCTATTCGGCTTGATTATCATCAATGGCAAACCAGCTTGGCAGACATACAGACTATCTTGTTAACAACCCAACCGAGTTAATTAGCCCATAAGGACATTAGGACCGCATGACTTAATGACTCTACGCACCGTCACGAGGTAAACGTCAGTTAAGATATAAAGTTTGCACGACGTTGATTAGCCTTTGGCCTTAATGCCCAATATCCTATACTCTGCACGTCGAAAACGACAACGCCCCACACAGGCTTGTTAAACATAACATGAGGCAGTGAATGACAGATCGTAAACGAGGTTTTTTCGGTTGGACATGGTTTGTCATGTGGCGATTTTTGCTATTACTGGCGCTATTGTTACTGCTGCTTAGATTTGTGCCACCACCGACGACGTCATTTATGCTGCAAAGCGATTATCCGGTTAGTCAGCACTGGGTAAGCATTGATGAGCTGCCAGCGCACATGCCTTTAGCCGTAGTGGCCGCAGAAGATCAACTGTTTCCAGAGCACTTCGGGGTCGATTTTACCTCCATAACTAAAGCCCTTAACCAGTACGACGACGGCCAAGGTCTGCGTGGTGCCAGTACCATCAGCCAGCAAACCGCCAAAAACCTATTACTTTGGCCGGGTAGAAGCTTCGTTCGCAAAGGGTTAGAAGCCATATTGGCCGTGAGCCTTGAAGCGATTTGGGGCAAAAAGCGTATCTTAGAGGTGTACTTAAACGTAGCCGAATTTGGTAAAGGTATTTACGGCGTAGAAGCGGCTAGCCAGCACTATTTTAATAAATCGGCCCGCTATTTATCCAACAACGAAGCGGCGCGCCTAGCAGTGTTGTTGCCGAGTCCGCGTAACCGAAACCCTAACAATTTAACCCCATACCTGCGCCAAAGAGTCGCTTGGGGTGAAAAACAAATGCGCCAACTTGGCTCTGGCTATTTAAAGCCTATTCTTACCAATTAACCGTCATCAGTTGCCCGTTGTTATTGCTCTTTGTTAAGAGCAATAACAACTCGAACTGCCCTTCATATTTAAAAGATCAAAATATTGATCATTGATAAGCCATTAGCCTTTAATATCATTCAAAAAATACTATTCTCTTCCAATCGTCATCATGTGGCGAAAACATGATACCTACTAACAAGCCAGATGAAAGCCGGAATTAACAGGATTTGAACTATTTTTACTGTTAGAATGCGAGCTCATTTTTATCCGCTTTTACGATCAAGGCAGGCTATGACCGTTCTTCTAATGACTCCACCGATGACCCAGCTGAATACACCGTATCCAGCAACAGCGTATTTAACCGGTTTTTTACGCTCACGAGGCTATGAGGCGGTTCAGCGAGATCCTGCGATTGAGCTTTTCCTTGAGATGATGACAGCGCCTGCGCTGGAGATTATTCGTCAGCACGTAGAAGAAAACTTCGAACACTTTGAAGACGACGAACTGCCAGATGTCATCTTTAATTTTTTGGCTGAATTTGAGCGTTATCACCTCACCGTAGAACCTGCCATTCGCTTTTTACAAGGCAAAGATCCCAGCCTTGCTATGCGCATTAACACGCGTCGTTTTTTACCCGAAGGCCCAGCGTTTGATGCAATTGCTGAGATGGAAGCGGTATCTGGCGACGTGTTGCAAGCCGCCTTTGGTAATTTAGGCGTACAAGATAAAGCCAAGTATTTGGCCACTCTGTTTATTAATGATCTGTCGAACGTTATTACTCAGGGCGTTGATCCCTACTTTGAAGTCAGCCGTTATGGCGAGAAATTAGCTGCGGCTAACCCAAGTTTTGACAACCTCTATGACACCCTCATGGGTGAACCGAGTTTCAGCTCTGAAATTTTGGAGCAGCTGGTCGAGATGTATCTGGAAGACACCCAACCAAGTGTTGTCGCATTAACCGTGCCGTTTCCCGGTAATATGCTGGGCGCGTTACGTATTGCGCAAACCTGTAAAGCCATTAATCCAGACATTCCTATCGTCATCGGCGGCGGGTTTGTTAATACCGAGCTGCGCGCACTAAAAGATCCTCGTGTATTTGAGTTTATTGACTTTATCTGTCTGGACGACGGCGAACGCCCGCTTATCACTCTGCTGGAATACTTTGAAGGTAAGCGTGAGATAGACGATTTAGTGCGAACTTATTTTCTCGCAGAAGATGAAAATGGCCAGCCCTATGTCCATTTCAATGAAAACACACAGCTGCATGATATTCCACAAAGCGAAGTTGGCGCCCCAATTTACGATGGCCTGCCACTAGGTGACTACCTGTCTTTATGTGAAATGCTTAATCCAATGCACCGTATATGGAGTGATGGACGTTGGAACAAACTGACCATAGCCCATGGTTGTTACTGGCGTAAATGCAGCTTCTGCGACGTCAGCCTGGACTATATTGACCGCTACGATACCGCTGGCGCCGATGTGCTGGTTGACCGAATCGTAGAGCTTGTCGAAGAAACCGGACAAACTGGTTTCCATTTTGTCGATGAAGCCTTACCACCAAAAACCTTATTTGCGTTTGCAAAACGTCTCATTGAACGCGGCGTAGTGATCAGTTGGTGGGGCAATATCCGTTTTGAGCGGACTTTTAGCCCAGATCGTTGTCAATTACTGGCAGATTCAGGTTGTATCGCCGTCAGTGGCGGCCTTGAAGTAGCGTCAGATCGTCTACTTAAACTGATGAAAAAAGGCGTCAGCGTTGAGCGCGTAGCCCATGTAACCAAAGCATTCAGTGATGCCGGTATTATGGTTCACGCTTACTTAATGTATGGTTTCCCAACACAAACCGAGCAAGAAACCATAGACTCGCTAGAAATGGTGCGTCAGATGATGGAACTAGGTTGTTTCCAGTCAGCCTATTGGCACCGTTTTGTCGCCACCATCCACAGCCCGATAGGCATGAACCCAGAGCAATTTGGTATCACCCTTGCTGAACGCCCAGAGATCTTATTTGCTGAAAACGATGTCGATTTCACCGACCCGACCGGAACGGATCATGACATGCTGGGCGAAGGACTGCGTAAAGCAATCTACAACTACATGCACGGTATCGGCTTCGACCAACCAATGAGTTTCTGGTTCAACGAACCCGTTTCCCGCACTTCAATGAAGAAAGACCTGATATCAAAAGCGATTAATAACTTTATTCTGAGTCATGAAGAGTAGGTAATGAAGAGTAGATTCGGGCTATTTTATTAGAATAAGTAAACGCGACCTAAATAATTGGCAGTCTAATTCTGCTATACAGACGCACCATAACCCTACTTAATATAAGAAAGAGAAAGAGTAAGTGGGTCCAAGGTTAGAATATTGAAGGTTGATTTATCACTGTTCTGCATAGAGAATAGCACCCAAATACATTGATATATAAAGCATAGGAATGGCAATAAGATGATGACAAAATGGGCAATACGCTTTTTACAAATGGCCGAGCTCGTAGCATCTTGGAGTAAAGACCCTTCCACCCGAGTTGGCGCAGTAATCACCGAAAACAATCGCATCGTCTCGCTAGGCTTTAATGGTTATCCTCACGGAATATCAGATAGCGCTGAAACCGATAACCGTGAAATGAAACTGCTAAAAACGCTCCATGCAGAAGAAAATGCCATTCTCCATGCCAAACGAGATCTCAGTAGCTGTGAGATTTGGGTAACCCACTTCCCCTGCCCAAACTGCGCCGCCAAGATTATCCAAACAGGATTGCGCGCTGTGCATAGCCCACAACCCAACGAAGATTTCCTGTCACGCTGGGGAGATAAGATTAAAGTCAGCGAAGAGATGTTTGAGCAAGCTGGCGTTCAAGTCGATTGGATGCAAGTAGATTAACCTTACTTTTTCACCGTCGTTCCGGCAATGCGGTTGAGCCGGAATCCAGTTGTTTACTCTTTGCATTTATGGCCTGCGTGGCACTTCATCATAGTAAAGGGTGAACAGTCTAGCTTCACTTTACTAGCTGGCTTTAAAAGGCTAGGTAAAAATTTAACAATGGATGCCATGATTAACGCCCAAAGTTTACCCTGCCCCCACTAAATTCACCTTTAAATTCACTTTTATAAGCGATTAAAAGAAGTAGTGAATGATCAAAAAAAACAACTATTTATTGTCCTGCTTTAATGACTTCTTGTACAAAAAATTATTCTTTCTTTGTTAAATAATTAACATAGTTAATTTCATTTGTATGATTTGACTCGAAAGCATAGCCTTCATAGGTAATTGATAAGTTATTTGATAAATACAAAAGGTTATTATAAATTTCTACGTTTACAGTCATTTCCCATAGAGGCTCTTGAAAAACTTCGACAACAATAAATTTATCATTTGTATCACTATTAGACTCGGGATAGCTGTAGGGGTTAATTGTTTGTGAAATCGATTCTACAGGGATCCCTGCACAATCAGAGGTATTATATTTATGTTCAATTATTTCTAAATTGTCACTAGTTAAGACTAATTCATTTGTATAATATGCCAAATTGTTCCTTTGACCACAATTTGATAACCATGAACCAGTAAGGTCGAATGTATCATCAATAGGCACAGAAACAATGGGAGGAGCTATACTTTCGTCTTCCACTTCAGAAGTGCCGCCACAACCGTACAATGTTACGAAGGCAATGCAAATGATGAACCTAATGAGAAAATAGTTAGTAAGTTTTGTATTTATATTAGAATACACAGAAATTCCTTTTATATATGCTAAGCGGATAACGAATGCTTAGGGGCAATTAACAGTTGACCACCATTGCGCCAAGCCAAGAGATAATTGTCGCAGTGAGTTTACGAACAAAAACTATGCCCCCGATTTTACTATTAATTAACATAACTGCTTTTAATTTTGATTGCTAGGTATCAGTCCTATTCAAATGTAAAAATTGAGCGCTAGATGTAAAATGCTGATCCAGAATAACGAATGCATAAAAAAGTACTCAAAATACAGCTCGCTCCAGAAATTTAACAATGGGTGGCATGGTTAAAGGCCAACGCCTTTAACCTCGCCAACGTCTGGCGCGCACGTTTGCTGGAACATCTAGCAACACTGAATCTCACACTGCCAACCTCACTGCCCAAAAAGTGGGTGGTAGACTGCCAGCATGTAGGCAAAGACTTGCCTGCACTGCAGTATCTATCACGCTATTTGTATTGTGGCGTACTGGCTGACAAAAACATCAAAAGTCATATCGATGACAATGTGAGTTTCGAGTATGAAGACAGCCAAACAAAGTCGACAAAAGTACGCACCTTACCCGCCATAGAATTTCTCTGGTTAATACTGCAACACGTATTACCGAAGGGATTAAGACGAGTGAGAGATTCTTGTAACAAATAGTGGATTACTCAGAGGCAACGCCAACAAGCTCAGACTACAAATACAGCTTATGCTGGCGGTTGCTGGGGCAGTGTTTCCAATCATTCCCGAGATAAAGCGCAGATTAGCGACGCGCAGCTGCCCCTGTTGTCAGCAACCAATGCGCTTTATGGGCATAGTGAAACGACCGACAAACTTACGGCTCACAACCTAACGCGGGAAATGATAATAAGAATAATGGCTTAATCAATACGATGAAGGAGTTAATTTAAGATACTGAAATATAGTGTTAAAAAAATTAGCAGAGGGGCTAAGGGAGCTTGCTGACTACAGAAAATTAGCACGATAACTATCACATCAAACAGCGCGTTTTCTCGAGCTGTTAATTACATAATAAAGAGTCACTCTCAGGTGTTCGGGCTTGTTCAACACTTGGGATAAGGACGCGGCTTCGCGCGGCCTATCCTTATTAGTTATGTATTTATTAAAACGCGTCATCGTCACTATAAACATTAACTGATAGTTCGCCATTAACACTTTCAGAAATTAAGAAATTTATAGGTTTACAACATACTTGGCAATCTTCAATATATTGCTGGTCCGAATCTGATGGATCAATCAGAACTTTAATGACCTCTCCACAGTAAGGACACCTAATAGATTTTTCAGCTAATTGATTCAATTTCTACGGTTCCCCTATTTGCCTAAATACAGACAGCTTATTGAACAGCTCGCCCAATAAAGCCGACCGTTTAAGTTATTGATTTATATCATCCTACATTCTCAATCTCATTGAAGTAAAGCAATTTAATGACTCTTACACTCAAATATAAAACTGAAATTGCGCGTTAAAAGTATCGAATTTAAATGCTAAAAAATTAAATTAAACAATATCAATAAATTAGAATTATTCTATTTTTCTCACCGTTCTACTTTAGTTCGATTTTGATTACGTTTTTATGTTTCTAGCAAACGAACGACGAGCTTCCAGTGGTACGCAACAAAGCGCTTTGTGTTCTTTTTTCGTTTGAAATTAATGGAGTCAGAATAAACTTTATTGGTTAGCAACCAATCCAAAATTGTCATCACATTTGACTATCATTAATGGCGCCGTTAACTTGAACAGAGTAAAAAACTCATCACGTATCAAATTAACCCAAGGGATCACATGAATATACTGCAACGTTATAACCTACTGTCCACCAGCATATTAATGTGTTGTTTCTTTTTTAGTGCGGGAGTGTTCAGTGCGGAGAGCATGGCAAACATTGATACCAGCAAGCTTGGCGACATAAAAGCGATTAAATTTAATAACCAGCAAGTGATTACCGCAGGCTTACCCACAGAGCCGCAATTTGCACAACTTGCTCAAGCGGGTATCAAAACCGTGATTAATCTTATTCCTAATGACAATCCGCATGCATTACAAAATGAGCAGCAGATCGTCACGCAACTCGGTATGAACTATCACAATATTAGCGTGGACTGGCAGCAGCCTACACCAGAAAATCTACAGCAATTTTTTAGCCTGATGGAGCAAAATGGCGACGCACCCGTGCTAGTGCATTGCGCTGCTAATTATCGTGCATCAGCCTTTTATTATTTATACCAAACCCGCCAAAACAAAGCACCGACGATGGCCGAAGCACTCACCCCTTGGGGCGACTTACAACAAAGCTTTGCTGAATATCCTCAGTGGAAAAAGCTGATAGAAAACGCAAGACAGCAATATCAAACCAAGCAACAGTAACGTAAATACCGCTATCGCATTAGCTGAAACTAACAATTTTTTTGTTTGCGACTTTTGCGTATTTTGCTTTGAAACCTTCAGTATCCAATAAATTGAGGCCGTTGAAGACTCTTTATAAAAGAATTCGTGAGCCTGACAGGACGTAAGGCTAGCTTTCGCGGTACAGGATGTACCATCGGAAGCGTTAGCATTTTCACTCTTTACTGCAAGATGGGCCGAAGCAGTCTACACACGAAGTCACAAGCTGGATCGTACCACGTCTCGAAATTATCGCTTCTATTGCTTAAATCACATTGGGATAATGTTGATGTGGCGGCTGGGCCAATTCTTTGAATAAAAAGTAAAGAGGGAACAGCCGTTGGTTTCCTCTTGGTCTGGTGTGGGTGAAGCGCCACGACCTTAGTGGCCGCAGGCAATATCTAAAAAATAAAGAAAATCACTTACTGTTGAGTATGAAAACCTTTCAAATCCATCTTATACAAGGGTGCTGGGATCATCTCTGAGGTGATAAAAACACTGTTACCATCTTGGCTGAAACCCACGGCTTCAGCTTGTTTTATCGCTGGCAGAGAAATCTCTTGTGGTGGCGTAGAAAACAGCGTTAACCAATCACCTGGCTCAGTTTGAGTAAAATAGAACGCGTGAGTGTAGGTTAATACCACCGCCGATAAACCATCAGCTGATATATCCATGGCTGTGGGTTTCCCGGCAAAACCAATCCAGGTATAGATACTGGCGTAATCGAGCATGGCTGTTGGTAATGGCGCGATTTCGCCTAGCCTTTTGGCCTGTTTGTTATCAATTTGAACCGATGAATTGCTTGAAGCGCTTTGCCCTAAAACCGGAGCGATTAAAGGCAACTCGAATAATATTGGCAGTTTATCGCGTTTGCTCAGTAACAGTATTTTTTGCTTGGCGACATCAACGGCCACAGATTCACAATCGTGTGCACCATCTGGGTAGGTGAATGTCATGCTCCAAACGGGTTTAGCCGCCAGTGTTTTTTGACCATTAAGCTGGCTTAAATCTGGCTCTTTGATCAGATGTAACTGATATTGCGATCGTTTAGCTTGGTTATCACCCACATCGGCGATCAATAAATACGACTCACCTTGATAAACGAACGAGGCGATGTCTTCCCAATCGTTATTCTTAACGCCTGTAATGTTGACTGTCGCCAACTGATGACCTTGGGTATCGATGGCAAAAATCCTTGCTGTGTCGCCACTGTCGTTATGTACCCACAATATATTGTCGTTGAGCCGCGATACCGCCAAACCGCTGGCTTCGTCAATGGTCGGGGCGGTAATACTACCCGCTTGGGTCATGCCTATCGGCATAGCACATGCACTGGTCGATAACGCCAACATCAAATATATACACAGCTTTAACGGGGTGAACAGGGGCAATATTTTGGGCATTAACATGGGTCCATTGAGGTATCAGTAACGAGCAAGCCAGTATTCTACCCAATTTGAAATAGAAAAGTGCCAATGTTTACACTGAGGTTAATTTATTTATTCGTTAGATAAGCTGAGTTTGTGTAGCGTTATCTTGTTATTAAACAAAAAAAGGCCACTTTCTTTGTTCCGAAGAAAGTGGCCGTGCACATTTTTAGCGATTGAAATGATGAGTAAAAACCGCTAAAAACAAGTACTCTTTTAAACGTGACTCTTGAACGTGACGATTACATATGGCTATTAAACGTATTAATACTCATAGCTAAACTGCAAGGTGAACTCTGTGCCAGGGTCTTTGGCGTACACTTGCAGATCTTGCTGTTCGTATTCAGTAGTTTCACCTAAGATATTTTTCGCTTTTACTTTTACCGTAAAACTATCTGTCGGGAAGAAACTATACGTAAAATCAAGGCTATGGAATGGCTTTTCAAATACATCGTCTAAACCTCCACGGCCACCATAAGCAATACGTTCACCAAACACGTTATACACTAATGTGGCACTGTGATAACTGTCTGACGAGTCGTAACTTAACTGTAAGTTAGCCACCCATTGTGAATGTCCGGTCATGCGGCGGGTTTTATTAGTTGGGTCAATTTCGCCGTTAGCAGCGATATCGATTTCTGAGTCGCCAAGGGTTAAGTTACCCGCAACAAAGAAGTCTTCCCAAATGCTGCCATCGCTACCCAAAAATTCAAGCTCTTGTAAGAACTCGGTTTCAAGGCCGTACACATAGCCCGACTGCGCGTTATAAAACTTGAGCTGACGCCCAGCTTCTGAAATACGTTGAATAGGTTCAATCGGTGCGTCTACATCTTTATAGAATGCGCCCATGCTGAAATTATTGCCTGAATCAGAATAGTATTCCCAACGTAAATCTAAGTTAAGAATGTCTGAACTCTTTAACTCTGGGTTACCGAAGAAGTCAAAACCAGTAACCGGGTCTTGGAATCGAACCGGTGATACCTCACGTAGATCTGGTCGTACAATGGTTTTACTCGCGCCAAAACGCCATTGAGTAGTATCGGTTTGTTTCCAGGTTAATGACAACGATGGGAACCAACCGTCTTCTGCTATCACGTAGTCAGATAACTGATAACGACCACCTTCATCTGATATTTCACCATTTGGGTCGATAGGCAAAGTGACGCGACGAAAATCTTCATAACGAATACCAGCATAGACGCGCCAAACATCGTCAAAGTCGATGTCCATGCTCACAAATGCAGCGTCGTTTTTCTCGGCTGCAATGTAGTCTTCGGTGTCAGTTGATGCGTCTTTTAGCTCTAGCCCTAAGGTATTGTCGGTAATGTTTTTATCAGAGAAAATCTCATCAAAATCACCCGCTAAAATAGCGCCATTGGCATCAGTTGGGCTTAAATCGACATCAAAACCTAAGCGAGTTGCATAGCTTTCGCGAGTACGCTCAAAGTATTCATAGCCGGTAGTCAGTTTAACCACTGCACCGTCTAGATTAATGGGGTACATAAAGTCCCAACCATAGTTTTGGCTGTCATCTTCTAGGCGACTATAAACATACTTGGGTGCATCTTGAGTATTGAGGTTACGTGATAATAACTGGTTGCTGTCGTCTAAAATCACGTTGTAGGTATACGACACTTCATTCGGGGCATAACGCTCAGAACGTGCATCGGAGAACTTCCAATTGAATTCAGAGTCGTTCAAATATTCAATAAAATGATGACCTTTAATTTGGTTACTGATAAGCGAACGTTCTTCGTAATCAATGGCGTAAACTTGCAGTGCATTTGGCTCACCCAAGGTATCGATGGTTTCTTCTATCCCCATAGACACATCATCGGAAGTGTCTTGCAGATAAGTGGTGAAGGTTTCTATTTTATGGTTGTAGCCAATCTCCAAGCCTAAGTTAAGCATGCCAGACACTTGGACTATAGAGTCGGTACCGACGATGTCTTTCTGGTTTTCAACTTGTACTTGGCTGCTATCACCATCAAGCTCAACTTCACGTTTAGTGTAGTTTTCAGCTTGTTTCTTGTAAGACACGGCTGACAATGCACCAAAGATAATGTCGTCGGTAATGTCCCAACGATCACCAATGGCGATATCGCCGCGCATTGCAGGGTCTGTACTTTGGCTGCGCACCGTCATATCGCGGTACATGTCTAGCGCTAATTCGCGGTTAACTTGTTGTGCTGCCGGGTAATTTATAGCGCCATTAGAATTACTCACGATATCAATTGGGCTAATTCCACCATATTGATTAATGGTGTTATTAATGTTGCTTGGCATGCTGCGAGTGCCATCGTCTTGGCCGGTCCAATCATCGCCACCCCCGTTGTAGGTGTAGCTGTCGTTTGAGTCATTGGTGTTATAACGGCCGCCAACGCTTGCTTTAAAGAAGAAATCGGCCGGAATTGATTTAGTGCGAATATCAACATGCCCACCACCAAATGCGGCAGGTGAATTGGCAGAGGCAGACTTTTGCACCGATAACGATTCAATGATCGATGCAGGGAACATATCTAAAGGCACTACGTTACGGGTTGGATCCGGTGACGGCACTGTCGCGCCATTCAGTGAGGTGCTTGAATAACGCTCACCTAAGCCACGAACATAAATGAATTTGCCATCTTTTAAGGTTAAACCTGTCACACGACGAAGCGCTGCGGCGGCATCACCGTCACCGGTTCTTGAAATTTGTTCTGAGCCCATAATATCGGCTACAGCAATTTGTTCACGGCGTTCTTCAGTTGCTTCTGATGCAGAGCTACGTAGACGCCCAGTAACTGAAATCACTTCTATCGGTTCAATTGGAATCACTTCACCAGGATCACGAACAGGCGCTGGTTCTTGCGAGTATACGGGGGTAGCTGTTAATAGTGTCGCCGCAGAAATCACAGAGATAATGGCAAGGCTTAACTTATTAACGGTAAAACTCGGCTTGGTTTTCATACTTAACTATCCTGTATGCGGTTCAGAGATAACCGCCCTTGCGGGCGGCTATTAATAGGTCACAGATTAATGTTATCGAGGTGATTACTGTGGAAAGTAAGCCCAACCTTGACGCCAGTCATTCTGGCCATCGAATGCACCAATAAAGTTGGTTGATTCGAAGAAGCTATCATCTGTGCTTAAGTCTTTACCTTTGCCAAGTAGCGTTGTATCTGTAGCTGCTGGCATACCGTCAGTGATAGTCACTGCAGCTGTTGAGTTACCTTCTTGGCCCATGAACCAGGTTTCAACATTCACAGCGTCTGCTGTTGCGGCATTATCAGAGCTGTACTTAAATGGCTCGTTACAGTCGATAATTGAATGAGACATAGTCAAAGTGCTGTTGTTTACGTTGTCGACTAAACCAGCGTAAGAGCCATCTAACTCTAAACATTCGCCAGACTCAGTTTCAGCAGTAGTGCCTTTACGACCTTGTACTAGCACGTTGTATAACTCACCGGCTGTAGCTACACGTAACAAGATACCTTCACCTTTATCGCCACTTGCGTTAGCAATATCTGTACCCGGTAAAATAGTGAAGTTAGCTAATTTTGGCGCCGACACTGGGGTATCAGTAGCACCTTTATGGCTATCACCTTCGATACCACGGTTAGCATTACCGTCTTCGTGAGTGATATACACAAACTGCGCTTTACCCGTCCAACCGTTAGTCCAATCTAAGCTGTCATCGAAGTTGGCTGTTAAGTACACATATTTCAAGTTAACTGCACCACCCCAAAACTCAACACCGTCGTCGCCGTTAGCGTGAATTTGAATATGGTCTACTTGAGTTCCGCTGCCCACTGCCGCAAATGAGATACCGTTCATTTCTTGAGTATCATTCACTTTAAAGCCAGCATACTTAATCACTACGTAGCTGATTTGACCGCTGTTATCAGCATTGTTGTTACCACCGTACGGGAAGTCACCGACTTCAAACGACGCTGAACAAGCATTATGATCAGGACATGTGTTGGTTAAACCATTACCTAGAATAACCAAACCACCCCATTGACCACGTTCGCCACTTGCACCCGCAATAACATCTTCTTCAGAGGTCATTTCAATTGGGTGAGTTGCACTACCTTGAGCCATAATTTTTGAGCCACGACTCACCGCGATAAAACTGTTAGATGTCGCGAATAGCTTAGTACCCGCTTGAATGGCTAATGTTGCAGGTGTTGTGTTATCACCACCTACTACTACTGCACCGCCATCAATTTTGTACATTACGTTTTGGCCAGCGAGAAGCGTCGTGTTGCTTAAGACATTGCCTTCAAGGGTACAAATTAACGTGATTGATGCATCTTTATATAACCCTGTTGCCGCTGCTGAAGCTGTTGTGCCTACAGGACAAGAAGTTAATACTGGCAATTCAGTTGGCGTTGGCGTCACATCGTCATGAATAGCTGTAGTCCAGCCTTTAGTCCAGTCGTTAGTGCCATCAAATGCACCAATATAGTTGGCATTAACCAAACGCGCATCAAGGTTAGCCAAATCAGCCTTACCAGCCGTTAATGCAACAGATGATGAATTAGGCATGTAATCAGTTAAATCAGAAGCGGCAACTAAGTTACCGTCTTGACCGTTGTACCAAGCTTCTACATCTAGCGCTAAAGCACGGCCTTCTGCAGCATCTGCCTTGGCACTTTTAAACGGTTCAACACAGTCAATTAAGCTGTTTTGCATCGTCAATTCAGCGGTGTTGGCGTTGTTAACGGTATTGTCGTCGTTAACCTCTAAACATTCGCCAGAATCAACGTCACCTTTAACAAGAATGTTATAAGTATTCACGCCAGTGCCTTTACGGAATAAAATACCTTCCGCATCGTCACCACCACTGTTGGTGCCATTAGCAACCTGAATAGTAAAGTTGGCTAACACTGGTTTTGACATAGGTACAGCACTTGCGTCACTGTTACTGTCAGCTTCAATACCACGGTTAGAAGCATTGTCCGCTTGACGAATATAAACGTGCTGCGCGCTACCTTGCCAACCGTTTGTCCAATCTAACGAGTCATCAAAGTTTTCTGTCAGTACGATATTTGTTACTGAAACATTACCGCCCCAGAATTCAAAACCATCATCGTTATTCATGTGAACTTGTACGTGGTCAATTTCAGTACCCGCACCCACACCGGCAAAACTAATACCGTTCATTTCTTGGGTGTCATTGATTTTGAAACCACCAAACTCAACGCGTACATACTTGATTGAACCTGAATTGTCTTCGGTATCATTACCACCGTAGCTGTGGTTACCCACTTCAAAAGACGCTGAACAATTGGTTAAATCTGGGCAGGTGTTTACTGGCGCATTACCCAATAACACTAAACCACCCCACTGACCCGCTTTACCTTCTTGGCCTAAAGCCGTTTCAACAGACGTAAATACGATTGGCGCTGTTGCCGTACCGTCAGCCATGATTTTTGAACCGCGGCTAACCACTAAATAAGAATCACTGCCACCTAAGATTTTGGTGCCAGGTAATATTGATAACTCAACCGCGTTAGCATTATCGCCACCGGCAATCACTGCGCCATCAAGCTGCCATACAACGTCATTACCTAACACTATTTTGTCGCCATCTTGGCCACCCGTGGTAATCGTTGATGCTGCAGTAGAAGGAGCTAACGTACCTTTTAATACCCAAACTTCTTTACCATCAACGGCTGTCATTGTGGTGCTTTTAGTTGCAAAGCCACTGTATGATTTTTCTTGAACTGTCTGAGTGGGTGTAGTTGGAGTTGTTGGCGTAGTCGGTGTAACAGTATCGCTACCCGCATTGATATTAATATCACCACCACAACCAGCGAGCCCTAATGTTGCAGCAAGGGCTGTAGAAAGTGCAGTAAGTTTAAAAATGTTTTTCAGTTCCATTGTCATCTCCGAAGACGGATTTAAGCGTGTGAGTTAGTTGGCTGGATGACAAGCTAACCTGCAAAAATGACAAAAAGACTGCGTAAACATGACAGTCACATTTCATTAACATGACAGAAATGTGCAAATCCAATGGCTATGCACCTTAGGAGGAGATTTGAATGGCATAAATTTTTAACAAAAAAAACGAAAATATAACGTTTTAGACCTAATCAACTTAATAATAGCTAACATAAACGGTCCACAAACCAAAAATGATGGCACAAAATCCCGCGGGTCTAAATGCTTTGACACAATAGGAGGCAGACCATAAGGCAAACTTTTTGTGATATTTCTCTGTCATAAAAACAAGAATAATTGCAATAATAAACAATAAATTACCTATCACCTCGAACACTAATGGTGATGAAGTGTTATGCGCATCGAGCAGTAAGACCGTCCCAATAACTAACCGAGATATAATTTCAATGTAATGGAAATAGCGTTGATGGCTAAAACGAACAATTTGGTCTGCAAAATGCGCTGGAGCCAGCATCATGAACAGGCCAAAACTGAATGTGATTACGCCCCACAAGCTAATGAATATGGCCATGTTAACTCCGAGTGATGCTGCTTACGCTAATATTAACACCTCACTAATGAGGTAATTTGTTAACTAAAAATGTCGCATCCACTATCAACAAGATGATTAAGCAAGATGTGTTAACAAAAAAGGTTAATGCGAGTGGCTATTTATTACACTTGTATAGTCTAATAAACACACGATAATGACATTAATCAAATTGATTATAAGAATATAAAAAAATATTAATAAATGCTCATAAAGTAAGTTTAGGCGATTTTAATGCTAAAATAGCCATTTGATACAATCTTCATCACACAAGGAGTGCCCATATGCCACCAGATATTATTATTTTAGGGATCTCCATACTTATTGCTATTGGCATTTTACTCCATCACCCTTCTAAAACATTAGGCTTACCGTCGTTATTAATCTTTATGGGTGTCGGCTTGGCATTTGGCAATGGTGAATTTGGTTTTGTATACGACGACCTGCAACTGACGTCAGTTATCGGCACCTTAGCATTAAACACCATAGTATTTGTCGGTGGCCTAAATACGCCAATGAAACACATTAAGTTTTCTTGGAAAGAAGGTGGCATGTTATCCACTGCTGGGGTGATATTCACTACCATTATTTTTGGCTTTATCCTTAATGCGTTACTCGACTTTAACCTTATTACTTGCATGTTGTTCGCCGCGGTAGTGTCGTCTACTGATGCTGCGGCCGTATTCTCTATTTTAGAGTCGAAAAAACTTAAATTAAAACACGGTACGGGCACCATTTTAGAATTCGAATCAGCTACCAACGACCCTGTAGCCTTGTTAATGGTGGTGATGTTAACCGACTTTATTATCAATAGTGCCAACGGCGCACCCACAGCACTTTCAGTGATATCGAGTCTCGGCCAGCAAATTGGTGTTGGGGCTGTCGTTGGGTTAATAATGGGTAAATTAGCCGTTTGGGCACTTAATAACATTAAACTGCCTGAATTCGGACTTATTCCTGTTTTTATTTTGGCCAGCTTTGCCATTACAGTATCAAGTACCGAAATCTTAGGTGGTAACGAACTTATTGCGGTTTATATTGCTGGGGTGATCATCGGCAACTATTTAAAGAAGGGCGCTGAAGTCAGTAAGCATTTCTTTAATGGTATATCGTGGTTAGCGCAGTCATTAATGTTCATCATTTTAGGCTTACAGATATTCCCGCAGCAATTAATGCCGGTGTTCATGGCATCATTGCTCCCGGCCATATTACTTATTGTCGTCGCGCGCCCATTGGCTGTACAGCTGTGCTACTTGCCATTTAAACAAGCTAATTGGCGCAAACGTTTGTTTGTTTCTATGATCGGATTAAAAGGTGCTACGCCAATTGTCTTTGCGCTTATTCCCGCTGCGGCAGGAGTAGAGGGGTCGCGTGAAATGATCCACATGGTGTTTTTCATTGTACTGATTTCGGTCATTGTTCAAGGCGCCGCAATTGAACCGCTAGCCAATAAACTAGGCCTAAAACTGCAGCCCAAAAATCCTGATCTATAAAAATGATTCAATGCCCCATAATAATGAGGCATTGAATCATTTCCAGTATCTTTGATATAGGTTATTTTACAGTGATTCTCTCAACTGATTTATCAGGTTGATGGATCACATAGTCTAACTGTACTTGTAGGTCTTTAAACCCAGTTGCAGAGGGTTGATACTTCCATTGTTCAAGCGCCGCAACCGCCGATGCATCAAACACTTGTTTCGGCGACGACTTGGTCACTCTCACATTGTTCACACTGCCATTTGGACTGATATCAAATGACATTTGCACATAGCCATTAAGCCCTTCTTTAGCGGCATCAATTGGATAGCTAGGCTCAATTCTTATCACAGGCATTGCCATAGAGTCGGTTTTGTTTTCAACGCTGAGATTATTGCCTGCAAATACCTGCTGATTAAACATAAAGGCACTAACACCAATAGCCAATGTCATTCCAATTAATGCTAAGGTGCTTTTTCCATGTTGCTTTTTCATCTGTAAGATCCTCTCTTTTAAGATGGTTTTATCCCCATAATGGGTGTGTAACATGCTCAACGGCGCATGCTGTGAATAGGCCAATAGTGTTCTGCTATAGGCAATTTTAGCTTGGGCTTTCATATCGGCAGTGACTTGTGCATCACATGACAATTCTTGATCTTGTCTAAATCGGCGATAGCTCAACCACATCAACGGATTGAACCAAAACAATACGGTTAATCCATAAGCCAGGGCATTTGCCCATAAATCACCACGTTGATAGTGATACACCTCGTGCTGAATAATGGCTTGCTGCTGGCTTTCATCGAGTAACATAAAACTATTAGGGACTAAAATACTGGGGGTAATAAACCCTGCGAGCATAGGTGATTCAATATCTGGATGGACTAATACGTTAAGCTTTACAGAAGGAATATTTAGCTGACGTCCATGCTGGATTAACCGTTGTAGATAGCCATATTCCATCACGATATTAGCGACCAATAACGTGATAACTGCACCGTAGAGGTAAGGCAGGTATAACAGGTCAAGTAAGCCTGCCGACAACGCAGCGGTATCGCTAGCAAACACATAATATTGCTGGATGATTGAGGCAGTATTATTACTGCCAAACCAGTTAACGGTGTGCGGTAATATTATTTGCAGTAAATCGGCAATGATCAATAGTGGCACTGATATCCACATAAAATAGGTATAGTGCGCCCCAACTCTAGACAATATAAACCGGTGCATTACCAGTAAAGCCAAACACACCACGCTCAATGAGATGGTTTGTTCCATAAACCAAGTAATCATCACTTTTGTTCCTTTTGCCAATCATCAAGTAAGGTTTGCAGTTCGGCGACATCTTCTGCCGACAGCTTGTTCTTTTGTGCAAAACCGGCAACCAATGGGGTTAACTTGCCAGCAAACATGCGGTCCACAAAAGAAAGCGACTCTTTAACGGTATAGTCCTGCTCAGCAATTAATGGTGAGTAATGGTAAACCCGACCTTGTTTTTCAAAACTGACGGCTTGCTTTTTGACTAAACGATTAAGCAAAGTTTTAACCGTTTTTTCATGCATGTTATGGCTTTGTTCTAATGCATCAACCACTTCACTCGAGGTTAATGGCGACTGCTGCCAAAGCTGCTGCAACACGACTAATTCACTATTGCTGATTTCTTTCATGCGATATCGCTCATTTGTTGTTAGTACTTGTTAGGCTGAAAATGGATTACATGTGTAATCCATTTGTTTAAATTACAACTGTAATCATAAATAAGCAAGGTTTATTTTCGAGCAATTTACGAATAAAAATGAAAAAGCCTAATCAGATAATTAGGCTTAAAATTAAAATGTTATTTAGCTAATTGGCTTTATCTCGATGATAACTTATCTCGATACAACCACTGATAAACCGTCGGCAACACCAGTAAAGTCAAAGCCGTTGAGCTAAACAAGCCGCCAATGATCACCACCGCTAATGGCTGTTGAATTTCACTGCCCACACCAGATGATAACAAGATAGGGATCAGCCCCAATGCTGAGGTGAGTGCCGTCATTAACACCGGACGTAACCGCCCTACCGTGCCTTGATAAACACTGTCGTACAGACTTTCATCTGCTGATTGTCTGCGCTGGTTAATCGAGTCCACCAGCACCACACCATTCAACACCGCAACACCAAACAAGGTGATAAAGCCGATTGAACTGGGCACCGACAAATAGGTGCCAGTGGCATATAAAGCCACTACGCCGCCGATTAATGCCAATGGCACGTTAGCCATAATCAATGCCACTTGTTTAAGTGACCCAAACGAGAAATACAGCAATAAGCCAATAAGTGCGATAGAAATGGGCACCACCAACATTAGCTTTTGTTGCGCCCGTTGCTGGTTTTCATATTGGCCGCCCACCACAACAGTATAGCCCGCAGGTAACTCCGCTTGCGGCACAATGGCATAAATATCGTTGACCACCGAACCCATGTCACGCCCCGATACGTTGGCTTGCACCACCACTCGGCGCTGTACATCGTCACGACGAATATTCGGCGGCGCCATTTCAATCACCACATCAGCGAGATCGCCCAAGCGTACAATCGCGCCATTAGCACCACTAAGTAGCAAGTCTTCAATCGCATCTGGCGCATTACGATATTGCGCAGCTAATCGCAGGTTAATGTCATAACGGGCATTACCATCAATCACTTGGCCAGCACTGGCACCACCAATACCTTGAGTGACTAAACTCATGACTTCATCGACGCTAATACCATAGCGAGCAAGGACTTCACGTTTAGGTCGAACCACTAACTGAGCTTCACCGCTGACTTGCTCTAGCGACACATCAACCGCCCCAGGAATGGCAGCGACTAGATCGGTTAACACCTGACCTTTTTCCGACAATATGCTCAAATCGGGGCCAAATATCTTAATCGCTAACTGCGCTTTAACGCCCGATAACAACTCATCGACTCGAGTAGCAATCGGTTGTGAGAAAGTTAACAATAATCCTGGAAATATCGCTAGCCGTTGCTCCATTAAACGCTGTAGCTCAAAGCGATTGCTTGCCGATGTCCATTGTTCTATCGGCTTAAGACCAATATATATTTCAATATTACTCACAGGCTCAGGGTCGCCGCCAAGTTCGGGAGCCCCGATTCGACTTAACGCATATTCCACCTCAGGAAACTCAAGCAGCATGGCTTCAATTTTAGGCGCAACGTTGACCGAAGTGGCCAAACTGGCTGTAGGCGCCAGTGTCACCCGTAAGTTGATGGTGCCCTCTTCTAATTCAGGCACAAATTCAGTGCCTAGCTTTGGCAATAACAGCATGCTTGCAGCAAACAAAACAACTGCCGCTAACATCACCGATTTAGGGCTTGATAACACTAGCGTGAGTACTCGTCGATAGACTGCGTCAATGGGGGCCAACACCTTGCTTTTACGCACAACAATACCGCGTTTAAATAGAAACACCGCCAATGCAGGCACCGCAAATAACGCCACCACTAATGCCGCCATCATCGCAAGAATAATGCTCACGGCCATAGGTTGAAATAATTTACCCTCTACACCTTCTAGGGCAAATAACGGCATAAATACTACGATGATAATCGCTGTTGCAAAGAAGATAGGACTGCACACTTCTTTTGCCGCCAGCATGATCCTAATCGCCATGCTTTGGGTTTCAGATTCTGATTCACTATCACTATCAAAACCAACCTCAGCAGATTGATTGGCGCCAGTTTCGCCACTAACATGTTTAAAGATGTTTTCGACCATCACCACTGAACCATCAACTAGCATACCGATCGCGACAGCAAGACCACCTAAAGACATTAAGTTAGCTGACATGCCGTAATAAGACATGATCAATAACGCGATCCCGATCGACACTGGGATCGACAATAATACCAACAATGTCGCCCGTATATTGACCAGAAACAACGCCAAAATAATCACGATAAACCCAAAGGCCATCAATAGCGCTTCAACCACAGTAGTGACAGCTTTATCGACTAAATCTGCCTGGTCGTAAAACACCTCAAATGACACTCCTTTTGGCAAGGATTGTTCAATTAAACTAATACGTGAATTGATGTCATCAATAGTGGCTTTGGTATTGGCGCCCATGCGTTTAAGCACAACGCCTGCAACCACTTCACCTAGCGCTTGTACATCGGACGACGAGCCATTAGCCGCTGCTTGCCTACGCGACATGGTCACTGCACCGACTCTTATTTCGCTACCAAAAGCCACATTAGCAATGTCGGCCACTCGTATTGGCGTGCCATTGATTTCGGTTAACGGAATGTCGGCAATGGCCTGTAAACCTGCGTCGCCAGCGGGCAACAAACCATAACCACGAACCACTAATTGCTCCTGGCCTTGGTCCATAAACCAACCACCAGCATTACGGTTATTACTTTCCAATGCTTGGCTAACTTGGCTCATCGACAAGCCATAACTGCGCAGTTTATTAGGATCAACTTGCACTTGGTATTGCAACACCTCGCCGCCAAACGACAGCACTTCAGTCACCCCACTCACTGGCATTAAAATCAGCTTCACTAAATAGTCATTTAAGCTACGCAGCTCAGATGCGCTGATATTGGTTTCGGGCTCGGCCCGTAAAATGTATTGATAAATTTGCCCTAAACCTGAAGTGTTTGGGCCAATTTCAGGGGTGCCAACACCCGCAGGAATCGACTCTTTTGCAGCTTGCAGTTGTTCAAACACTTGCTGACGAGCAAAATAAATATCAGTACCTTCGGCAAACACCACGGTCACTAGCGACAAACCCGTACGCGATAAAGAACGCACCTCAGTCACTGCCGGTAATGCATACATTGCCGATTCGACAGGATAGCTAATCAGCTTCTCGACCTCTTCTGCCGCCAAACCTTCCGCTTCAGTATTAATGGTCACCTGCACATTAGTGACATCCGGAAACGCATCTAAATTTAGTTTTGGCAGCATGAATACCGATGCCACCACCGTCGCCAGTAATCCAAGTAACACCAATAACCGCTTTTCAACGGCAATCTCAATTAATTTATATAACATTATGATGCCTTAGCGCTTAGTGGTTATGGATATCAAAGCCAGATTTGGCTTGCTCAGATGCTAAGAAAAACGCACCAGATACAACAACGCGAGTTTGTGGAACTAAACCACGAATAAAACTCAGTCCGCGTTGACGCTCCACCACAGAAACCTCTACTGCACTAAATCCACCGTCTTGCTCTATAAACACCTGCCAGTCACCGTCACCACTGCGTGTTAACGCCGCATCTGGCACAATAAATCCAAGCGGCTCTGCCCCCTGATTTGCTGCGAGGTATAATTCGGCAAACTCGCCTGCATGTAAGTCATGGCCGGGGTTTGCCATACGCACTAATACTTGCTCAGTGCGGGTTTGCGCGTTAATTTCATGCGAACGCCCGATAATGACGCCATCACGAGTACGGCTTCCTACTCGCACCAAAACATCGCTGCCCATGTTGACTTGATCTGCCTGTAATGGCGTCAGTTCAGCCTCTACCCACAAATACGATTCATCGGTTAGTTGCATCAAAGGTGTGCCCGCGGTTAGCACTTGTCCTACGGTGGCAATATCTTGCTGAACACGGCCATTTATAGGAGCCAACAACTGAAACTGACCAATTGAACTTGGCGACGTTGCTAGCTCGGCTATCTGTTGTTTGGACATCATTACCGACTGTAAAATGGCACGTTTAAGCTCTGCATTGACCTCAGTTTGCATCCGCTGACTAGCACTAATCGTTCCTTTGCTCATGCGCTTTATGCGATCCCACTCCGTTGCTGCATTAACGTAGTCAGCTTGCGCCGCAGCAATATCTGCCCCGCCGATAGTCAATAATGGTTGGCCTTTTTGCACCTGTTGTCCTGGCACCACATGGCGCTTAAGCACCTGCATATCTAATTGCGGCGCTATGGTTATAGTTTTGTCTTTATCTACAACCAGCTGAGCGGTGGCAACGGCCTGTAAATTAAACGCGGTCGCACTTAACTGTGCCACTTCCACTCCCGCCAGTTGGCGCTGCTCTGCACTTAAGGTTAACAACGACTCTTGATGGTCAGCCTCTGCTGGCTGACTGCTGGCTTGCACAGGCGAACTAGACAGTGCAAATAATGATAGCAATAGCGCTACACTGAACAATAATGCTCGCGAAACGTTGGAGTTCATGCGGTAAGATTTTCGAATGCTTGGCAGAGAGATGGAGTGAGTGCCTGGCGCAACATTTAACTGAGCATGATTCACAAAACGATTCACAAAATGATTCACTGAATGACTCAACATAGCGTTGGCATTCAACGCTGCCAATAAAGGTAGTACTTGGACTGATTTGATTTTCATGGTTAATCCTAAAAACAATCTAGACCGTCGACAATAAATATCAACGGAAATAGGCTTAGCCACCGTCATTACAAGCGAGATATCACGCCATAATGGAATGCAAAAAAGCATTCATTAGCGCAATGAAAGCGAATATAGAGGTGAAGCTAAACAGTAAAAACGTGCTTTAAAGGGATTAAACGATAGGAGGACGATAAGTAGGGAAAGACTCAGGAGGTAAATAGTTCAGTTTGGTATCGGCAAAAAGGTCATGAAAATGTTCACTAACAACATTATCGTTAAGCTTAGCAAGTGCCACATGACCACCATGACACTGACAATCTAAACACACATCAACTTTCTCAAAATCAGTAATAGTATCAAAATGTTGATGATCATCATTAACCGAATGCAGTGATGAACCATCGAGTGCACAAGCGCAATCGGCACATTCAGCAAGGCTGATCACTTCGGTAGTGAACTGAAGATGCGGGTGGTTATTTTGCTCTTCGTTGCTGTTGCCCACGTGTAATTGATGCGCACCTAAATTGGCACCCACAAATTGCAGTAGTACTAAAGCAATTAGTAATTTGGCTATGTTAGCCATAAAAGGCAAAACGGTATTACTCAACCACCCACTCCTAAACGATATTATTTAAATACGCAGTGCTTGGCGTAATCGGCTGCTTCATTGGCAGTCCAATCACCACTTTCTTTTTCTTTCATTTGCTTACACCAAGCTTCACTACCTACTTCTGGAGCACATGCCGATAAGCTAAGAGTTAACAATAACGCACTTGATACGGCAAACAACTTTGACAATGACATAAGCTATCCTTTTCTAAAATAATAAAATCAGTACTAGGTCCTGTTGACCTTTGTAGATGAATTTTGCAGTAATTTGTGACAATTAGCTACTGGGAAGAACTTATCATCTGTCGTTGTTCGACATAAATAAGCGATAACCGAGTAAAAAGGTGCCACAAAATTATTTACAGGCCACTCTAGCGCAGAGATCGCTTAGCAATCCAAGTAATGGCTTCTTGTTTACGCTCTAATGGAAACCATGCAACTTCGCCCTGCATAAAAGGTCCCATCAGCCTAACAGAATTACCCACCCAATCTGGGCCGCCTACAAACACTAACGCATCAAACGCGGGTAACTGAACTTCTCCGCTACCGGTTAATGAGCCAAACTCCCAGCCTTCCAACAACACATCAGCTTCAATATAAAGACACACTTGATTCCAGTCTTTACGATAACTCTTAATGGCGGGCTGTAAACGGGTACGGTAATCTTGTGCCGATAAACGGCCACTGACAAATAAGCTAATAACACCTTTAGTGATATCGGGGATTTGACATAACATAACGGCAACTCCGGCCCTCTAACTAGGCCATAGAACAGACTTTATACGGTGATGTTATCGTGTAAAGCGACAATGGCGCTCATGATAACAAAACTATTCTGGTTATTTCATTAAATATGTCATAACTCTGAGGCCAGTCAGGCTTTTTAATTCAATCCCCACCCTAAGGTCAATTCACTTATCGCAATCCATGCCACAGCAGACAACCCTGAAAAGTTTCCCAGACTGCGGTAGAATGAAGCCACAGCACATAAACATGCCGCTTAAAAAACAGTAAGCAGCGTTATAGGTTTATGACCGTTAATTAAGGGGAACACGACAACCGAATGATACAAATAACTCAGCGCGTCATATTGCAAGATAACGAAATTGAATGGCAGTTTGTCCGTTCAAGTGGTGCGGGTGGCCAGCATATCAATAAAGTATCAACCGCAGCGCAACTCAGCTTTGATATTGCCTCATCTTCTTTACCCGAGTTCTACCAACAAAAGCTGCTTGAAAAAGCCGATCACCGTATTACCAAAAGTGGCAAAGTAATTATAAAATGCCAACAATCACGCAGCCAAGATTTTAACCGCCAAACCGCACTGGAACAATTTATTGAACTGGTAAGAAGCGTCGGCATAGTACAAAAAGCCCGTATACCAACCAAGGCGACAAAAGGCAGCCAAAAACGACGCATTGAAACCAAAAAACAACGCGGTGCCACTAAAGCGATGCGCCAAAATAAATCTGATTATTAATAAGTAATTAGTAAATAATTAGCCAGTTGCTAGTAAATCATTAGTAAGTCGCTAGCAAATTACTAGCAAAAAAGTGAATCCGCCATCACTCAATGACTAAGGTATTACCCTAGTTGAGCATTTTTTGGTTTACCTGATAACCGTCTTCGGTAAGAATGCTTGTTGAACCCTCTTTTGTGCTGCATATTAAGCCGACTTATCTTGCGATTTTTATAGGAACCATCATGAGCCAAACAGCAAAAGTTTTATTGATCAACGGTCCTAATCTCAATCTATTAGGCCGTCGCGAACCCGGACATTATGGTCACCAAACACTCAGCACTATTGTGGATGAATTAACTCGCAATGCGACTCAGGCAGGCGTTACGCTTGAACATATTCAGTCCAATGCCGAGTATCAATTGATTGATGCAATTCATGCTACCGACGCTCAATTTATTATTATCAATCCAGCAGCCTTTACGCACACCAGTGTTGCTTTGCGTGATGCCATACTTGGGGTAGCGATTCCGTTTATTGAAGTACATTTATCTAACGTACATGCCCGCGAACCTTTTAGGCACCATTCGTACTTTTCAGATAAAGCCCTAGGAGTAATTTGTGGCCTAGGCGCACAAGGTTATGATTTTGCTCTGCAAGCGGCGATTAAGCACTTGAGCGATAAACACTAAATATCATTCTATAAAGGGATAGCCCTTGAGTAAGTTAAAAGCGGACGTGAGCATTATTTACAGTGGCATATTCAGCCAATGGGACAATCAAAGCGATGACTTGCCGCGCTTGTTGCAGGCAACGATACATGTACCTGCGATTATCGACACCGAATTTGGCTTTATCACGCGCATCAAAAAGGCTAAAAACCAAGTACTCACTTATTGTATTTACCACCCTAACATTACCGATGACGACGGTAATGTTAGCCCACCGTTTGATGGTGAGATATTTATCAAAGAAAATGATTGGCGCTTTTATCTGGGTGATTGCATCTGGGCACCGATCACTAATAAGGTCGGTAATTGGCGCATGACGCTGGAGTTAAATGGCAAAATTATTGCCGACAAAACCTTTAAGCTGCATCTACCAGATTAATTGCGACGCCTAATAGTCTGTACTGCAACTTCACTAAGTTAGAATGTTTGCTATAATCCGCGCCAATAGCCACACCATTTAATGAGCCCTCATGTCCATTCAAGCTGTTTTAGCCGATGCTTTAGCCAAGCGTGCCACTTTTTTTGAGCAAGCTGCCAAAGATAATACTGATTGTTATCGGGTTTTTCACGGCACCGTTGAAGGTGAAAATGGCCTTAACATTGACCGTTACGGCGATGCATGGCTGATTCAAACGTTTCACCAAACCTTATCGGCTCAGCAACTTGAAGACATATCAAGCTTACTGACTGCTCACGCGGACTACCATATCGTTTACAACGATCGCTCTGGCAGCCATTCTCGTGTTGTCAATCATGCCGAAAATGAAGCCCAAGACTTCTCGCAATCAGAGCAAGTTATCCATGAAAATGGCATTGCTTTTACCTCCAAGCTACGCCATGAAGGTCAAGATCCGCTGCTATTTTTAGATATGCGTATTGGGCGTGAATATGTACGCGCTAACAGCCAAGGTAAGAGTGTTCTAAACTTGTTTTCATACACTTGTGGTATTGGTACTGCTGCTGCGATGGGCGGTGCTCGTAAAGTCATGAATGTCGATTTTTCATCATTTGCATTAGCGGCGGGACAAAAAAATGCTGAGCTAAACAATGTCACTGATGTGTGTGAATTTGTGCAAAGTGATGCGTTTCCGGCATTGCGTCAATTAGCGGGGTTGCCTATTGGCGGTCGTCGTAATCAAAAGCTGCCTAAATACCCTAAACTGCGTGTTGCTCAGTTCGACTTAGTGTTTTTAGATCCACCACGGTTTGCTAAAAGCGCCTTCGGTATTGTCGACTTAGTCAATGATTACCAAGGTTTATTTAAACCAGCAGTATTAACCACCAAAGTCGGCGGTAAAATTGTCTGTTGTAATAATGTCGCTAAAGTTGATCGCCAAGCATGGTACGACAGCCTAGTCCGCTGCGTAGAAAAGCAAGGCCGTAAAGTCACTGCGACTCAGTGGTTAGATTGCCACCCAGACTTCCCCGCATTTGATGACAATCATCCGTTAAAAATTGTCGTGCTAACCATAGATTAGCTATTGATGAACCATAGATTAACTATGGATTAACCATAGGTTTAGCTAAGCGATATGCCGCTTATATAAATCATTCAGCCACCTTCACGGTGGCTGAATTATATCTGCGAATTCACATCAGCTGATTACGACACTGGCGTGACTTTAGGGCTACCAGCGGTACTGGTGGCACTGTAACCACGGGCGTCTAACTGAACAAATGTCTTATCTAAAATCGTATCAACATATTGCCAATCACTGCGGACTTCATTTTCAGTAAATGTCAGTAATAAGTAGCCGCGATCCTTCAAATTGGCGTATTTAAGATCGGCGATCAAACCGACTATTGCTGCTTCAGTTGCTGGCATTTCAGCATCAGACAAGCCTAAGTAATACTCAAGACCTGGGGATGATACCGAGCTTGTGGCAAACTCTATCCCGACAATATCGCCACCACTATCGGTTAAATCGCTGGCCCATGCATTATGGGTATCACCGGCAATCACCACCAAGTTATGTTGTAACGACTTTGCCGTCGCTAAAATCACTTCGCGCTCGTAGGCGTAACCATCCCACGCATCTAAGTTGTATGGAATTGCGGGCAGCTGTAGTAATGCAATCACCTCTGGCGTCAGCTTGGCTTGATTCGCTTGTAAGTAAGCTAACTCTTCTGCGGTTAACGTTGGATCGCTAGCTTGAGCACGGCCCGCTAGCTGCGCTAATCCGGCAAGCTCAGCAAACTGCGGAATACTCATTTGCTGAGTCGCAATAGCAGCAGGCATTAACATTTTGCCCATTAACACCTGTTGACCTAATACTTGCCACTTAGCAGTAGACTGCAACAAAGTTTGTTGTAGCCACAATAGTTGAGTCTGGCCTAACAGGGTGCGGTTAGTATCGGTTACATCCGCGAGAAATGTGCTGCTGTTAAATGCACCTGTGGTCGCATCAATATATTGGCTATATTCTAATTGTTTATCGCGAGCCAATACCCGAGTATCGAGCATGTGCAAATCAACCAAGTTACCGTAATTAAAGCTTCTGTAAATTTCTTCATGATTACCTTCACTCCATGGACGAATTGGCAGCCATTCAAAGTACGCTTGTAGTGCGGCTTGTTTGCGTTGATCAAAATCACCTTCACCATCATTATGATTTTCAGCACCGCCTTTCCAGGTATCATTGGCCACTTCATGGTCATCCCACACGGTAATAAACGGTACTTTGGCATGTAGCTTTTGTAAGCTCGCATCACTACGATATTGACTGTAACGGGTGCGGTAGTCGTCTAATAAAAATAATTCACCGGCTGGCAACACTTCACGCCCAAGCTCGACAGCATGTTCACTGGCATATTCACCACGAGCATACTCATATAAATAATCGCCTAAGTGCACTACAGCGTCCAAATCATTTTGTTGTGCAGCCATTTCATACACATTAAAATAACCAGCAGGGAAATTAGCGCATGACATTACCGCCAACTTAACTGACGCTACGCTACCTTCAGGTAATGTACGTGTTTGCCCCATTTCCGATACCGTTTCACCCGCTTTAAAACGATAGTAATACTGCTGACCTGCTTCAAGCCCAACAGCGTCCACTTTAACGGTATAGTCACGGTTTTTATTCGTCACCGTTTGGCCGTTTGTGACTACTTGACTAAAGTTGCTGTCAGTGGCAACTTCCCATGACACCGTAATATCACCTTCAACATCAGGCGTAACGCGAGTCCATAAAATCACCGCACCTGCAGCAGGGTCGCCACTGGCAATACCTTGTAAAAATTGACCTGACACAACATCGTCATCATCACTGCTACAACCCATGAGTCCATAAGACACCACTACTGCCCCAGCACCTTTAGCTGACATAGCCAAAAAGTCACGACGAGTTACAAACCGTTTCATAGCCTATCCTTATTTTTTATCGTTCGCATATTATGTGGCGATGCTTAGCACTGCCTAAGAGGTCTAATGAGTGGCTATTGTGAGAGCTAATGATGACATAAAGGTGACAGAAGAATGACAAGCTAATCATATTGATACCAAAGTAAGGCTAAGGTTTACAACCATCGGATAGTGATTTTTAGACAGTGATTGTTAAATAATAACACAACAAAAAAAATTAAATTGCGCACAATGTAGTTGCAAATTATTTCCGGCTTAGTTATAGTAAACACAATTAGATTGTGCACAACTTAAATTAACTAACTTTTACACGAGGTTTACTATGAAAGCACTATATACCACTTCAGCAACAGCATTAGCAGGCCGTAATGGCCAAGTTTCTACCGACGATAAAAAAGTAGATTTACAATTAAGTTACCCAAAAGAAATGGGTGGCAGTGGTGAGTTTACTAATCCAGAACAGTTATTTGCTGCCGGTTATGCCGCATGTTTTTCTAACGCGATTCTGCATGTAGCCAACCAAAGTAAAGTCGCTATCAAGGCAGCTCCAACTACAGCAACTGTCGGTATCGGTGCCAATGACAATGGTGGTTTTGCATTAACAGTAGCGCTAGCAGTTGAACTTAAACTCGACCAAGCAGAAGCTGAACAGTTAGTGAAAACAGCGCACCAAGTTTGCCCATACTCAAACGCAGTACGTGGCAACATCGATGTAAAATTAACCGTAAACGGTCAAGCGATTTAAGCTTTTTGTAAACCAGTTCTACTGACTTAAAAACAAAAACCAAGACATTTGTCTTGGTTTTTTTGTGCTTGTGGCAGCCTATTAGCACTGACTTAGTCAACTTACTTAGTCAACTCGATGACTTTAGCGGCGCTATTGTTTCACGCTCATTAAAATATTGAGGGCGCGTAAACGATGTTCACTGTCATATAAATCATTGGTAAACATAAGCTCATCAACGCCTAGCTGTTGGACAATCACTTCAAGTCGATGTTTAATCGTTGCTGGTCCGCCACAAACCGACAAACTTAAAAAGTTATCGACGTAGCTTTTCTCTTGCTCGCTCCACAACCCATCCATACTATCGACAGGCGGTTTAAGCCACATTTCATTGCCACGAATTAACGCCAAAATACGTTGTTTCGAGCTAGTACTAAGGTGCTCTGCTTCAGCATCTGTTGGGGCGGCGACCAAAGGTAATCCCAACATAACGTAAGGTTTGCTCAATACCGCCGAAGGGATAAATTCACGTCGATAAAGCGCTACTGCATCATGTAAAAAACGCGGCGCAAAGTGGCCTGCAAATACATACGGCAATCCACGTTTAGCAGCCAACTGAGCGCTAAACAAACTTGAGCCTAATAACCAAATGGGCACATTAGTGTCTTCGCCCGGAATCGCTCTCACTTGGGCTGAGGCAGCTTGTTGACGCTGCGCTCGCGGACCTAATAATGATTGCAGTTCGCTCACTTCTTCTGGGAAATGCTCTGCTCGGCTATCATCACGATTCAATGCGCGACTCGTCACTTGGTCGCTACCGGGTGCGCGACCTAAGCCTAAATCGATACGGTTGGGATACAGGCTGGCCAAGGTGCCAAACTGCTCTGCAACCACTAAGGGGGCATGATTAGGTAACATGATCCCGCCAGCGCCAACACGAATACGTTGAGTTCCACCTGCAATATAGCCAATTAATATCGAGGTTGCCGAACATATAATGCCTGGCATATTGTGATGTTCAGCCAACCAAAAACGATTAATACCAACATTTTCGGCATGTTGGGCATAACGCAGGCTACCTTGTAACGTTTCAGTGACGTTGGCATCTTCGCGCATCGGAGCGAGTTCGAGTAATGAAAAAGGAATATCTGCCAATATTGACATCATGGCTCCTTATTTAAGGTAAGAATTGATGGCATCCGCTGAAAACCACGCTATAACGCTAGCAAAAAAGTTATCAACAGATGATGGTCTAAAAGGCTTGTAGCATGTCGGGAGTAAACTCATCAGCATCAACAGAAATACCAGCCGCATCAATGCATTTCTGTAGTTTATCTAACTCATTATTGACGTTTGAAATAGTTAAGGTGTTGTTATCTAACTCATACACTAGCGCTAAGCTTTGATAATAAAAACTGAGGATGACTAATGCATCACGGTTATTGTCTTTGGCGGCTAGTTGAATCGATTTAAGCTTGCGGTAAATTTTGTTCTGCAACTGTTTCAGTTGCCACACATAATACACTTCATAAAATTTCGGTTTTGAACGCAGGTTACGTATTAAAAATACGCACACCATTAACGCCAAAATCACCCCAGTAAAATTAAGATGAAAATTGCCAGTAGCCTCTGCACCGGGTAATGGCTTAACGCCAAAAAAATAGATCATCAACTGACCCAATATTACTGACAAAATAGCCAGCGTTGCCACTAAACCTATCTGCACTTGATTATTAACCGAACGATACTGGCTTTTATTAATGTTAACTAACTTCATCACGCCGCTCACATCACTTATTTATCTATAGCTTAACGTGTTAGAGCGATTTATAGAATGAAATATTAACGCTTATTAAGTGTGATTTAATCTAATGTTATCGGATGTAATGTTATTGGATGTAAGTTAGCGAGTAACAAGGAGCGACCAAGATCGCCCCCCAAACATTCATATTTCAAATAGGCAATGCTCTATTGTAAGCAAAATGTTAGTTACGGCCAGCCATCACGCCACCATCTACATCCCATACCGCGCCAGTCACCCAAGCGGCTTTATCTGATAACAAAAATACTATGCTATTTGCTACATCGGTCGGACTACCTACTCGACCAATGGGATGGAATGGATTGAAACTGTCGAGCACACTAGCCATATCTTGCGGTTCGATAAAAGCTTGATAAATTGGCGTGCTAACAACAGCTGGCGATACCGCATTAACACGAATGTTATGATCCGCTAGTTCCATTGCCATGTGCTGAGTTAACGCATGTAATCCTGCTTTGGCCATAGAATATGCGCTTGACGGTGTGGCTTTAATGGCTTGTTTAGCCCACATAGAACCAATGTTCACTATGCTACCGCCATGATGTTTAATCATGTTTCTGGCTACCGCTTGTGAAATCACAAAAATGGCTTTGTTAAGCTCCATGTAAATATCGTAATCACTCATTTGATGATCTAAAAACGGCTTAGGATTAAAATAGCCTGCAGCATTCACTAAATGATCGATTTTATGATCCATGGAATTGATCATATTGATCAAACGGCTGAGATCTTGCGGGTCATATAAATTGGCTTGAAACCCACTGACACTCCCCAGCGAAGACAGTTGCGCCACTGCAGCATTGAGTTTATCGGTTTTATTGCCAACGATAATGGTATCAACACCTTGCGACACGAGTTGCTTGGCGGTTTCAAAACCGATACCGCTTGTGCCGCCAATAATCAGCGCTGTTGTTTGAGTTGAATTCGTCATTTGAGCACACCTAATAAAAGAGTAAGTGTGTTAAGCTTATTGGCAAACTATCCGATTGAATAGTAAGTACAATTAAGTCCTATAGGCACTTTTAGGTACATATTAATGAATACAAAAGAAAAATTATTTCTGCGAAAGTCTGCTCCAGAAAAAAGTGCCCGTATGGTCGAAACCATTTACGGCTGTAAATGGTCATTAACTGTGTATCAGTTATTAGCCAATAACATTAATCGTCCCGGTGAAATGGTAAAATCAGTTGAAGGACTCAGCACCAAAGTACTGAATCAATGTTTGAAAAAAAACATCGAATTTGGCATTTTGAATAAAATTAATTACCCTGAAATTCCACCGAGAGTAGAATACCAAGTGACCGAATTTGGGCAAAAGTTTATGCGCATATTAGATGATATTGAAAAGCTGCAACACGAAATTGATGCTTAGCCCGCAGGCTAAGCAATCGTTCACCTAATAACCCCTTCACTCAAATTAAATTGTTGATGGATCATTATATTCACTCGCCTTATTCAGCCACACAAACTCTGGCAAAGCATTTAAGTCTAAACAATCTCCTCGCTCAGCAATGGCGCTATTTTTCGGTTTTTTAACACTGTCTTGATTAAGCGCTTCAATCAATACTTGCTGTGCTTTTAGTTCACCATGTACCAATATTACCGCGGGTGATTGCTCAAAATGGCGATACCAAGACAATAACTCGGCTTGGTCAGCATGGGCTGATAACCCACCGACAGTATGAATACTGGCAGCAACCTTAATACTTTGGCCATGAATCGTCAGCTCTTCAGCACCGTCGACTAATATTCGCCCTGGCGTTCCCATTGCCTGAAAACCACAAATAATAATATCGGCTTCTTTACGCCATAGGTTATGCACAAAATGATTGCGAATGCGGCCGCCATTACACATACCACTGCCGGCAATAATGATTAATCCTTTATGAATATCGTTCAACTCTATCGACTCTTCAGTGCTACACACAAATTCAGCACTGGATAACAACGGATGTTGCCCAGGCGATAAGCGGGTAAAACGCTTAAAGTCATCGTCCATCAACGGATAATTGTTAACATATACCTCGGTTGCTTTTATCGCCATTGGACTGTCTAAACAAATACGCCAACGTGATAAGTCCCACTCTTTGGCATATAAATGAAATAGATAAAGAAGCTCTTGAGCACGTCCCACCGAAAATGCCGGGATCAAAATATTGCCCCTACTTTCATGAATAGTTCGTTTGAAAATTGATTTCAGTTCAACCAAGGTATCTTGCCAACTGCGGTGCAACCTATCGCCGTAAGTACTTTCCATTAGCACTAAATCAGCTTGTTCAATAAACGTTGGGTCATCCAAAACCGGCATACCTGCACGACCTAAATCACCACTAAAAACCAGTTTTTTCTGTTGAGGTTTATTGCCTAACCACAACTCCACCACCGCAGAACCCAGAATATGTCCCGCATCGGACAAGCAAACCTCTACCCCATCGGCAACCTGCACTCGCTGGCCATAATCTACCATCACAAACTGCGCCATTACTTGATCGACATCTTTCTCGGTAAATAGCGGTTCAAGCAACTCTAAATCATGTTTTGCACGTTTTTTATTTTGCCTGTCGGTATCTCTTTCTTGCAGCATGGCTGCATCACGCAACATGACATCACATAACTGTGCGGTGGCTTTTTGAGTATAAATGGGTCCAGTAAACCCCTGATTAATCAAATAAGGCAAACGGCCGGAATGATCAATATGGGCATGGCTTAATACCACTGCATGGATTTGTGTGGCGTCGAATGGAAAAGGATCGTGATTACGTAACGCGTCAGCTTTACTCCCTTGAATTAATCCACAATCAAGCAGCACTTGCTGCCCTTTGACTGTGAGTAAATGGCAAGATCCAGTGACCTCTTGAGTTGCGCCGTGAAACTGTAAAGTCATGTCCATAATGTCGCCCCCGATAAAATCGATAACAGTGCTAAATTAAGCGTATGCCATTGGTAAAATAAAGTCGCGATCTACATCAAATAAACGCTCAAAAAACACGCTACTTTAAAGGCAAATAAAAAACCACATTAAGTGCATAAGTAACCACCAAGTAACATTTACTTACAATTATTAACTGCGGTACAACTCAGTATTAACACTCGATTTTACTAAGTCATTGAACAACGAATTTTATGAGATATATCGCCTTTTTTGGGCACATTTCACTTTGTGAGTCACTCATAGGTTTGATATTCTCCGTCGCCTCAATGGAAAGATATATTAACGGACTAAGCTGTGCTTACTCAAACAACAAGACAAGAGATTAAAATGAACAGAACATTAATTGCAGCATTAATTTCAACAATTCTTATTGCACCTGCAGCGTCAGCAATCGAAGTTTATAAAGATGATGTTAATGCGGTTAAAATTGGCGGCTTTATCGATGCGCGCGTGATCAATACTCAAGGTGAAACAGAAGTTGTTAACGGTGCTTCACGGATTAATTTTGGTTTTAGTCGTCAACTACAAAATGACTGGAAAGCTTACGCCTTGCTTGAATGGGGTGTAAATCCAGTAGGTAGCACAGATATTGTTTACAATAATCGCTTTGAATCAATTCAAGACGAGTTTTTCTATAATCGTCTTGGTTATGCCGGTTTATCACATGACAAATACGGTAGCATCACAATTGGCAAGCAATGGGGTGCTTGGTATGACGTGGTGTACAGCACAAACTATGGCTTTGTATGGGACGGAAACACTGCGGGTGTTTACACTTACAACAAAGATGACGGCGCGGTAAATGGTGTCGGTCGTGGTGACAAAACAGTTCAATATCGTAACAGCTTTGGCGACGTAAGTTTTGCCGTGCAAGCCCAACTTAAAAACAGTGCTTTCTATACTTGTGATGTAGAAAATATCACTCAAGATGCCTGTGAAGAGTTATGGGCAGCAAGTTCAACGTCGGCACAGCAAGTTGAGTATAACTATACCTATGGTGGTGCTGTCACTTACCAAGCCACTGATAAGCTAGTGCTAACTGCCGGTGTTAACCGTGGTGAGTTTGATGTGACCTTTGGTAACGGTGGAACATCCACTGCTGTTGATCTTATTTACGGCATGGGTATCACTTGGGGCAACTTTGAGCAGAATGGTTTTTATGCTGCAGCCAACGTAAACAAAAACGAAAATCATGACACCGACAATATCGGTCGTTTAATTAACGACGCTGTGGGTATTGAATCATTGTTCTCGTACAAGTTCGATAACAACATTCGTACTTTTATTTCGTACAACATTCTTGATGCTGGATCTAACTACGTGATCCAACCTAACTACAATGCCGATCAAGATGACGTTTTTAAACGTCAGTTTTTCGTAGTAGGTTTACATTATGTATTTGACCCAGATACTGTTTTATATGTTGAAGCTCGCCGTGATTACAGCGATTTCACCAGTGCAGACAAAGCACAACAAGCCAGAATGGAACTGTCTGAAGATGACGGCATTGCCATTGGTATTCGTTTCACACTTTAATGTGACTACTGTGGTTTAGCACAGATCAAAAAAGGTTCGACAGTGATGTCGAACCTTTTTTATTGCGTTGTTTTAAGCTAGTTCTTAATAGTAAGTGCTTAATAGCTATTACTTACTCGCTAATGTTTAATAGCGAGTGTGTAAATAGCACAGCACATTTAAGCGACAAGTTTCTCGTCAACAATGGTCACTTTCTCAACAATAATCGGCTCACGCGGTACATCTTCATGGCCTGCCATCGTCGTGGTTTTAACTCGCTCCATTTGCTGAATAACATCCATACCGGCTGTCACTTTGGCAAACACCGCATAACCCCAACCCGCATTGGTCATTGCTGCGTGGTCTAGAAAATCATTGTCGGCGACATTAATAAAAAATTGCCCAGTAGCTGAATGCGGCGAATCTGTTCGAGCCATCGCCAAAGTACCCAACACGTTGTTCAAACCTTTATTGGCTTCATTGGCAATAGGGTCACGAGTAGGTTTTTCTTTCATTTTGGCGGTTAAGCCACCGCCCTGCACCATAAAACCTTTAATAACCCGATGAAAAATAGTGCCGTCATAAAAACCGTCTTGGCAGTATTTTAAAAAGTTTTTTGAAGAAACCGGCGCACGTTCCATTTCAAGCTCTACGGTAAAATCGCCAAGGTTGGTGCTAAAGATAATCATATACAGCCATGTTCCAAAAATGAGAATAGCCGCCATTATATTATATAGAACCGTAGGCGGCTATCGCGCTTATTGTTGAATGAAATTCTATCCTTTAAACACTTTCCACTTATTGCGCTGGTTGATTAAATAAATCCATCGCGGTGCGTGTCATCACCCTAACCCCAGTACGAATAGTTAACGGCATAGATAACCGGGTGCAAACTGACTTGAATGTAAACGTTCAAGTTTATTGCGCTGGTTGATTAAATAA